>NZ_CAWNXG010000036.1:0-51607 GCF_963878145.1 Photorhabdus sp. S10-54
ACCTGAACTCTGGATAAGGAAGAAAAGAAAAAAGGAACTAAGTGCCTGAGGCACGATCAAAGTTTTTGCTTAGAAAACAAAATCGTGGGGATCCTCAGGCTATGACTACTTTAGAAGAACTTTACTGCTGCGTCGATGATTTTTGCCAAAAATTTATGCCAATGTGGGAGCAACAGCTTATCGCAAATAACCAGCTTAAACGCCATCGCGCCACATCACTGTCTCTCAGTGAAGTGATAACTATCCTGATTTTATTTCACATGAGCCATTATCGTCATTTCAAAGGGTTTTATACGGAGTATGTACAACCCTTCCTTACCGCTGAATTTCCCGGATTGGTGAGTTATAACCGGATAATAACATTGAAGAAAAGAGCCATTATTCCTTTGTGCGCTTTTCTTTCTTCACGCAAAGTCAAATCACAGGGTATTGCTTTTATTGATTCCACCAAAATCGCCGTTTGCCATAATGCGCGTATTCCCCGAAATCAGGTTTTTGATGGCGTCGCAAAACGGGGAAAAACGAGCACAGGATGGTTTTATGGTTTTAAACTTCATTTAATCATTACCGATTGTGGTGAGATCGTCTCCGTCAAATTAACCCCGGGAAATACTGACGATCGCGAACCCGTTAAGGAATTGGTGAAAGAATTATCTGGACATCTGTATGGTGACAAAGGGTATTTATCACAGGCGTTATGCGATGAACTGAAAGAAGAAGGCATTACGCTCATTACCAACGTTCGTCGCAATATGAAAGCGAAATTTTTATCACTTTGGGATAAGGTAATGTTAAGAAAACGGTTTTTAATAGAAACCGTGAATGACCAATTGAAAAATATCTCTCAGATAGAACATTCAAGGCATCGGAGCATTGTCGGCTTTTTGTTGGAGGTGGTATCAGGCTTAATTGCTTATACGTTCCAACCGAAAAAGCCGAGCTTAGGTTTACGTGCTCAGGAAATCGCAATGCTTAAGCAGAGTTGAGGTTAATAAATCTAGCGGCGATAGTAATAGCAGAAAATGGTAGGCAAATATACCTATACCCTATGGATTTCAAGATGCATCGCGGCGGCAAGGGAGCGAATCCCCGGGAGCATAGATAACTATGTGACCGGGGTGAGTGAGTGCAGCCAACAAAGAGGCAACTTGAAAGATGACGGGTATAAAGGCTCGGAAAGCAACATAAGGTAATGCGGACAGTCAGTGCAAAGTGGTATTTGACTTGGGTTTCCTCCGATAAACAGGAGGTGAATAAGAGCCGGAGTCCAGAGGCTAATTGAACAAAACCTGTCATTAAGACAGATAACGTGTAGTAACGACCTGCACGGGTACCCGATGCAGAAAATAATAACCGGAAAAAGGGGAATCTCTGAAAGGTCGATGTCATTTGACCGGGACGGGATTACAGCAATAAATGAAAATTTCTCACGTAACAACTGGGGAGCTATCCCCATCTGAATATCCCATGAATGCGGGTAACACATTCATCAACAGAATGAAGCAGGATATTGGCCGGATAACGGCACATTACCGCCAGTGGCCGGTATGGATGATGTGCGTGTCTGTAGGGGCGCTCTTTTCCACCTCGGTATTTGCCGCTGCTACACCCAATTGGAACCCAAGTTGGGCAATCAAAGCTCTCGGGAATCCGGTGATAAATGGGAAAGACAACAACGGTAAGCCAATTCGTTACCCAGAAGTGGGTACCAGTACCTTATTGAATGTCTTTCCGACAGTAATAGATCATAATTTTCCAAAACCGATAGGAAAAGAGATGATGCTAAAAGACGGCATGTTCTGGGTTAGAGCACAATACAGACTCTTCAAGGTGCCACATGTGGTTACAGGTAAGTATACCTGTAAGATGGTTGCCAAACGTAAAGATAGATCTCCAGGGAAAGCCACAGTGACCCTCTATACGGATGCTATCGTTGTCAATCCAGACATCTACTGGTTCAAGGGAGACAAAAATGTTATGGAATCTAACGTGAACGACCTGACTTACACAGTAAACTGCCTAGGGACCGGATTTTCATGGGAGCGTAAACCCGAAGAGAAATTTGAATTGGAAAGTAAGTGGGAAAACGGGGTACCCTCAATTGAAATGCAAGACACCTGCAATTGGATTCATAATGTTGCTTTCTGGACACCACCAGACAACAATCCGAATAATAGGTTTAAAGACCCAGCCATCCAGAGATCTACTAGTACGGATAGTACGGGCAGTGCTAACCTAGCGAAGCCAGATCCCTGTGATAACCCAGATAATCTATCCGGGGTGAGAAGGGCAGATAGCCGCAATAAATAAAAATCGTTAATAGAACAACCGGGGAGTCATCCCCGGTTGAGCACTCGAAGTACATTGGAAATAGATAACCCGTTTCCATTAACGGTCAGTTTTTACGTAAACCATTTAAATATTACCATTCGAACATTAATTCCTCCAGACCTGCCTCATTCACGCTTAACCCTATTATTTATTTACTCGTTCGCGTTACTCTTTCAATACTTTCATTCGTATGACATCTCAATGTATGTGATATTTTCTTTACCGGAATACATCCGCCAGATTATCAACCAATCACTTTTTTCTACTATCTTTCTATGCAAATAACAGGTAATGTTATTCAGCGACAATATAAATCTGGCTTAACTCACAAGAGTAGGTTTTACCTTATCGATAGAAATACCGCCAGTAAAAACTGACGGCAGTAAGAGCTAAAATCCAATGAGGTAACGTGTAATGACAGCTTGCACGGGTACCCGGATACAGAAAATAATAATCGGAAAAAGGAGAATCTCTGAAAGGTCGATATAATTTAACCGGGAGGGGATTACAGCAATAAATGAAAACTTCTAAAGAATATTATGCTCATGAGTATAAACAACCTAGTCGACCTCAAATCACGAGTAATCCTCAAATCATAGACTGGGTTCCTGAAAAAGCCATTTTAGCTCTCGGAAACCCGAAGATATATGGGAAAGAGAATAACGATAAATTGGTTCGTTATCCGGAAAGTGGGACGAGTACCTTAGTCTTTCCTAAAGGTGATCCACATTTCGATTTTCCAGGGACACGTTTACCTGATACCGCAGTGTTAAAAGATATGATGTTCTGGATTAAAACGAAAAACCGAATCTTCATTGTTCCACATGTTGTTACAGGAAAGTACACTTGTAAGATAATAGCCTCCCGCAAAGATGGCCTGCCAGGAGAGGCCACCATAACACTTTATACGGATGCAATCGTTGAAAATAATGAGCCCCAATGGTTCAAAGGGGACAGTAACGTAATGGAGTCTAAGCTACTCGATCTGTGTTACGAAGTATCTTGCGAAGGAACGGGTTTTTCATGGCAGCGAAAACCTGAAGAGCAAGTTCAATTCGAAAATAACTGGGAAAATGGGGTGCCGTTAATTATAATGCAAGACAGCCAAGATAGCCAAAATGTGATCTATAGCCTTGTGCTCTGGTCTGCACCCGTTGATTTAAATCCCAATTTTAAAGATCCTGCCATCCTTTTACCCAATGAATAAAATAATAACCAGCAGAAACTAAGAGTAAAGGTCATTTATCTGGGATGAAGTGATAGCAACACAATGAAAATCTTTAACCAGACAACCGGGGAACAATCCCCGGTTGAATATCCAATGAATACGGATAATATACTGAGTTATCATTCACCTTGTTTTTTATCAATCTGAAATATCACAATATTCAATTCAAGTTATTATACTGATTTTCCAATAAAAATTAAAAAAGCGATAACTTCTCACTTCAAATGAGAAGTAAATAACCAATTACTGTAACTGTTAATATTTACACTAACTATTTAATATCATTACGTCGTGTTTAACTCTTCTGAGTCACATCATTCACGTTCAATCATATTATCCGTTTACCTTTTCATGTTATTCTTTCAATACTTTCATTCGTATAACACCTCAATTTATGTGATATTTTCTTTACTGGAATACATCCACAAAATTATAAACTGATCGTGTTTTTCTATTATCTTTTTATTCAAATAACAGGTAATGTTATCCAGTAGCAATATAAATCTAGCTTAACTCGCGATAAACCGATTTTATCTTATAGGTAAAAGCAAACCCAATATTAACCTTATTTAGGAGAGCCAATATGAACCAAAATGACCATCTCTCATCAAACATGGCTACCGGTGATCGTTTTATCAAGCAAAACCTAAAATCAGGAAGAGAAAGTAACTCTGGTGGCAATACCTCCATCGTCTCTATTGAATTGGCAGACGATTCGTTACCGGAAAATAACATTTCTATTAAATTGAAAACCGCCATGTTATTGCAAAATGGCAGAGTGATCACTTGGGGAAAAACCCGGTATGATACACAGGAAGTCCCGCCATCAATTGCCGAATTTGCCGAATCGCAAGGTATCGTCAGCCTAAGCGCAACACACTCTGCATTTGCAGCCTTGCAGGCAGATGGCCGCGTGTCTACCTGGGGTCCATTCATCAATGGCCTACTCCCCTCAGCATCAGTGGATAAGATGAAGAATATTGTCAGCGTGAGTTCAATTCCAATAAGAGATGTTTTCACGGGCCTGCGGGCGGACGGCAGCATAGTCTCTTGGGGAGCAGTGGATTTTTTAAACACGGCTCTGCCAAGAATGTGTGGATTATCGCTACACAATATCATCAGCCTAAGCACAACAGAGCAATCTTTTGCCGCCTTACGGGCAGATGGCAGCGTCGTCTCCTGGGGATTGGATTTTTTGCCAACCCCACCCGAAATTGCCGCATTAAAGGATATTGTCAGCCTACACTCAACAAATAATACTTTCGTGGCCCTACGAGCGAACGGCAGCGTTGTCTCTTGGGGTGTGGAAATTATCCCGCCAGAAATCGCCAAATTACAAGATATCGTTAGCATAACTACCAATTATGATTATGTCGCAGCCCTACGGGCAGACCACAGCGTCGTTTCCTGGGAAGATGATATGGGCAGTGGTCTAATCCCACCCCCCGAAATTGCCGCATTAAAAGATATCGTCAGCCTACACTCAACAACAGGTTCATTATCGCGATTTACAGGCTCATTTGCAGTCCTACGGGAAAACCGCAGTGTGGTTGCCTGGGGAAATATCGACACGGGTGGAACATTACCACTTAAGATTGCTCAACTGAACGATATCGTCAGCCTGAGTGTAACATGTAGTGCTTTCGCAGCTCTGCGGGCAGATGGCAGCGTCGTTGCCTGGGGACAACCAAGTCGCGGTGGTTATGTGCCACCGGAAATTGCTAAGTTGAAGGATATCGTTAGCCTGAGCGCATCAAACTCTGCATTTGCAGCCTTGCGAGCAGATGGCCGCAGGGCAGGTTGGGGAGGAGGAGATGCCGAAGCACATGGTGAATACGATTAATCAGTAAATGTGTCTTTTAGCAGGAGAGACGCTGGCCTGAAAATTGAGTTAATCCTCATAATCTCTTCACCTGTTATGAACGGGTTAACACACTGCGTTGACCGCCAGCAAATCGAATACCGCAATACAGGTGCTTACATCCTTTAAGCAGAAACCCAGTTTGACGGGGAAGAAATAGGTTTTGCGGCGCAGAATTCCTACAAATAAATCCGACACAGCCTATCAGGAGAGTGATATGAATCAACATAACGAGTTCTCATTCAGCACAGAGACCAAAGACACTTTTATCAAACAACGATCTGGAAGAAAAACTATCAGCTATGGTAGCAATGACGTCATAGACTCTAATGACTTTGGAACCGCCATATTATTACAGAATGGCCATATCGTTGCCTGGGGGGATACGCGCTACGGTGGCGAAATCCCACCTGAAATTGCTCAACTGAGCGATATTGTCAGTTTAAGTGCAACAAGTGGTGCTTTCGCCGCCTTGCGAGCCGACCTCAGCGTCGTTGCCTGGGGAGATGCGCGCTACGGTGGCAAAATCCCACCTGAGATTGCTGAACTGAACGATATTGTCAGTTTAAGTGCCACACAATACGCCTTTGCCGCCTTGCGAGCCGACCGTAGCGTCGTTAATTGGGGGGATGAGTTCTACGATGGCAAAACCCCACCTGATATTGCTCAACTGAACGATATTGTCAGTTTAAGTACCACACAATACTCCTTTGTCGCCTTGCGAGCCGACCGTAGCGTCGTTACTTGGAGCAATGAGTACTACAGTGGCGAACTCCCACCTGATATTGCTCAACTGAACGATATTGTCAGTTTAAGTTCAGCATATGATAGTTTCGTCGCCTTGCGAGCCGACCGCAGCGTTATTGCTTGGGCCGGTAGTTATAATTATGTCCCATCAGACATGGCTCAGCTGAATGATATTGTCAGTTTAAGTGCAAATAATGATGCTTTCGCTGCCCTACGGGCAAACCGCAGCGTTGTTGTTTGGGGAAGGAGTGATAAGAATGATGTCCCATCAAAAATTGCTCGGCTGAATGATATTGTCAGCCTAAGTTCGACAAATTCTGCTTTCTCGGCCTTACGGGCAAACCGTAGTGTCGTTGCTTGGGGAAATATAGATAATGGTGGCATACTCCCACTCGATATTGCTCAACTGAACGATATCGTCGGCCTGAGTGCAACAAATTCTGCTTTCGCGGCCCTGCGGGCGGACCGTAGTGTCGTTGCCTGGGGGAAGCCAAGTACCGGTGGGTTTATTCCGCCCGAAATCGCTAAATTGCAGGATATTGTCAGCTTAGACTCATCGGGGCGCGCCTTTACGGCTTTGCGAACAAATGGCAAACGAGTTGGCTGGGGAGGCGGGGATATTAAAGCACATGGTGAATACGATTAATTGCCGATTAAGCCATACTCTTTCATTGTAACCCGGTGACTGCTCCCCGCCGTAAAAAACGGCGAGGCTTCCCACTTCTCAGGCCGCAACCGTCTTTATGACGGATTTACGCTGGCCTCCGTGGGCAGAAACGACGAGTCCCGCCGCCTGTAATGCTGTTATGCCCTTGCGCTGGATGTTGATCGCCGCATTGATATCGCGGTCATGTTCGACTCGACAGAAAGGGCATTGCCAGATCCGCCCGCTCATGGACTGCCGCCAGACGTAATCGGGCCTTGCCGCGGTTAGCGCTGCCCTTTTAAGACAGTAAAAACGCTCAAAATAACGCGCTTTTTCATCTCAATGCGTCGGATATTATAGTGCTTCTTAAATTAATGATGTCATGCAGTATGAACTGCTATATCCAGCTTTCTATTTAACTGATGCAAAGCCAGTTCAACTATTTCAACCTTTGATGAATGTTCAACATCAAGAAGCCTATCAATCTGTGGCCCCTTTTGCCCCAACCGACGCGCAAGATCTGCTTTGCGTGTTCCTGTTTCTATCATTGCATTATGCAATGCCACTTTCATTACGACGAGAATAGGAAGACTGACGACGTATTCACCTTCCTCCAACACTGATGCTTCAGGTATAGGCCGACGTTCGCCTATTTCTATAGAAATAGCCGTAATCAACCCATCAATAGATTCGAGAAGCGCTTCATCCACTGAGTCACCTACCGAGTTGAATAAGGGAAGATCTCGACAACTAGCCACATAACTTCCCGTTTCTTCGTCATATTCCAGCTTTATGGGATAATTAAACATAGTACCTCCCTTGAAATTTAAAGCCCCAGATCCTTCATTATTTTCTTTCTCAATGGTTCCGGAATTTCTTTGGAACCATGATCGGGGAAAACCGACGATTTACCGTTTATGGATACCTTGCGGTGGCTTCCTCCACCTCTAGCCTTCTCAATTAAAACTCCTTGAGAAATTAGCCATCGGCGGAACTCACTGTATTTCATCCATGCCTCCTTTTCGACCAAGCGATGATGACACATAAAACAGCAAATACAACATTTTTGTTTCATTCAACAACAGTTGTGATAATACATAGAGCAAAATTTTAACTAAAGAAGTCAACCCCTTGGCGATACAAAATATCCATTGGCAATTTTTCCCTTAAGAAAATTTCGGCGGAAATGCATCGGCAACGCGACATGTGTGAATGGGTACGTGTATACTGTTATAAGAATTTTATTCTGCCTTATTTAATTATTATCCAATCAACCAAGATACCACCATGATCCAAGGCACGTTATATATTGTCTCCGCGCCAAGCGGAGCGGGTAAATCAAGCCTGATTCAGGCTTTGTTAAAGACTCAACCTCTGTATGATACTCAGGTTTCTGTTTCCCATACCACACGTGCAATGCGTCCCGGTGAAAATCAGGGTGAGCACTATTTCTTTGTCACGGAAGAAGTCTTTCGTCAGATGATCAGTAACCATGAATTTCTGGAACACGCCCGTGTTTTCGGTAATTATTACGGCACATCCCGAAAAGTGATTGAAGACACCCTTGCCAGTGGCGTTGATGTTTTTCTTGATATCGATTGGCAAGGAGCGCAGCAGATCCGCAAACAAATGCCCTTTGCCCGCAGCATTTTTATCCTGCCGCCGTCAAAAGAAGAGCTCTGTCGCCGTCTGCGCGGTCGAGGGCAGGATAGTGAAGATATTATTGAAAAACGCATGGATCAAGCCGTTGCAGAAATGGTTCACTATAACGAGTATGATTATTTAATCGTTAATGATGATTTCAATACTGCATTGGCCGATCTGCACACCATCATCCGTTCAGAACGCCTGCATCGGGAGCGCCAGGCACAACGGCATGATGCTTTAATCAGCAAATTATTGGCAGACTGAACCAAGTTTCAGTATGATGCCCAGTCATTTCTTTACCTGTGGAGTCGCACACATATGGCACGCGTAACTGTTCAAGACGCTGTAGAAAAAATTGGTAACCGTTTTGACCTGGTGTTGGTCGCCGCTCGTCGAGCACGTCAACTGCAAACAGGTGGTAAAGATCCTCTGGTTGCTGAAGAGAACGATAAAGTCACGGTTATCGCTCTGCGTGAAGTGGAAGAGGGCCTGATCAACGGTAAAATTCTGGACGTGCGTGAACGCCAGGAACAACAAGAGCAGGAAGCCGCAGAAATGCAGGCGGTTTCCGCTATCGCGGAAAGTCGTCGTTAATCTACGGTAGGTCTGCCTTGTATCTGTTCGAAAGCCTGAATCAGCTTGCCCAGAAATACCTGCCCGGGGCTCAGATTGAGCTCCTCAAGCAGGCTTACTCTGTTGCGCGAGATGCCCATGAAGGGCAAACCCGTACCAGCGGTGAGCCTTACATTACTCATCCTGTCGCAGTTGCCTGTATTTTGGCCGAGATGCGTCTCGACCATGAAACGCTGATGGCCGCCTTGTTGCATGATGTTATTGAAGACACGCCCGCCACCTTTCAGGATATCGCCCAGCCTTTCGGCCCTGTGGTTGCCGGGTTAGTCGAAGGGGTTTCCAAACTTGATAAGCTGAATTTCCGCGATAAAAAAGAGGCACAAGCGGAAAATTTCCGCAAAATGGTCATGGCAATGGTGCAGGATATCCGCGTCATTTTGATCAAACTGGCAGACCGTACCCACAATATGCGCACGCTCGGCGCGTTACGCCCAGATAAGCGCCGCCGTATCGCCCGGGAAACGTTAGAGATCTACAGTCCCTTAGCCCATCGTTTGGGTATCCATCATCTGAAAACGGAGTTAGAAGAGCTAGGGTTTGAAGCCCTTCACCCTAACCGCTACCGGGTTATCAAAGAAGTGGTAAAAGCGGCCCGAGGTAACCGTAAGGAGATGATCCAGAAAATTTTGTCTGAAATCGCAGGCAGGCTGGCTGAAGCAAATATCGAGTGCAAAGTCAGCGGTAGGGAAAAACATCTCTATTCTATTTACCAGAAAATGCACCTCAAAGAGCAACGTTTTCATTCGATTATGGATATCTATGCTTTTCGGGTCATCGTTAATAATGTTGATATCTGCTATCGGGTTTTGGGGCAGATGCACAGCCTGTATAAACCCCGCCCGGGCAGAGTCAAAGATTACATTGCCATCCCTAAGGCCAATGGCTATCAATCCCTGCACACTTCCCTGATTGGCCCTCATGGGGTGCCAGTTGAAGTCCAGATTCGCACCGAAGATATGGATCAAATGGCGGAAATGGGCGTCGCAGCACACTGGGCTTACAAAGAACAAGGTGAATCCGGTACAGCCGCACAAGTCCGTGCTCAGCGCTGGATGCAAAGTCTGCTGGAATTACAGCAAAGTGCCGGTAGCTCTTTTGAATTTATCGAAAGCGTTAAATCTGATCTGTTTCCTGATGAGATTTACGTTTTTACCCCGAAAGGGCGCATTGTGGAATTACCTGCCGGTGCCACCCCGGTCGATTTTGCTTATGCCGTACACACCGATATTGGTCACGCCTGTGTTGGCTCGCGAGTTGATCGCCAACCGTACCCATTATCTCAACCGCTTACCAGCGGTCAAACGGTTGAGATCATTACTGCGCCGGGCGCTCGCCCAAATGCGGCCTGGCTGAACTTTGTCGTCAGTTCAAAAGCCCGCGCTAAAATTCGTCAGTTGCTAAAAAACCTTAAACGAGAAGACTCCATTGGGCTAGGCCGCCGTCTGTTAAATCACGCGTTGGGTAGTGGGAAGAAACTGGTTGATATTCCGCCGGAAAGTATCAATAAAGAATTGACGAGAATGAAACTCTCGACAATAGACGATCTGCTGGCTGAAATCGGGCTTGGCAATACCATGAGTATCGTCGTCGCCCGTAATTTGCTAGGCGCGCCGCCAGAAAATACCACCAATACCTATCACAACAATGGCGCCCGTAAATTACCCATCAAAGGCGCTGACGGTGTGCTGATTACGTTTGCCAAATGTTGCCGGCCCATCCCCGGTGACCCTATCATCGCCCATATCAGCCCCGGCAAAGGGTTGGTTATCCACCATGAGTCTTGCCGTAATATCCGTGGTTATCAGAAAGAACCCGAAAAATTTATGGCCGTCGAGTGGGATCAAGAGATCAATAACGATTTCACCGCCGAAATAAAAGTGGACATGTTTAACCATCAAGGGGCGCTGGCAAATCTAACCGCCGCCATTAATGCAGCCAATTCCAATATTCAGAGTATGAATACCGAAGAGAAAGACGGCCGGGTTTACTGTGCTTTTATCCGGCTCACGACTAAAGACCGTATTCAGTTAGCGAATATTATGCGCAAAATCCGGATCATGCCGGATGTGATGCGAGTCAGTCGTAACAGAAACTAAACCGGATAGCTCGTGCAAATCAGCAGGTGAACAGCCAACAGCGCTATCTACCGGTGATGACGTCGCCGGATATGGGGCTGGCGGCATATCATCCTGGTTATCAAAGAACAGACCAATCAATACTGAATCAACCTCATCCAATATGCGGTCTAACCAACCCGCCCCATCCACACCAAACATCAATACCAGCCCGATAGCGATAAATAACAGTGGCAAGATCCATGTTCGGCACCAATACGCTAGCAGCATACGGGGATACCGCGAGTAGCGAATTTTGTTGCCCAATAAAAACCCACAGACGGCCAACAATATGATCCCGATAACCAGTACCATCCGACTTATCAGCATCCCATAAGGCATCACACACAGAACCGATAAAAACCCGTCTTCCATCATGTCCCGCCAGATAACCACATGAGTGATACAACTCAGGAGATAAACGGACCACAAGCCCGCTGCAAAAACCAAGTACGCATGTGATTAGCTTGTGATGATGTCCGGGAGCGCGTCGACTTCACCGTTTTCGTTACCGCCGCCTGACCCTTCTGGGGCATAGGTTCAACGACTGCCGTAACAATCAGCATCAGGCGACGACTTCCCTGTTTCTCACGAAAGAAGACTTTTTCACAGGCGATCACATCACGTCGCTCATTGTAGATATAATTCATCACATCTGTTGCCCGGCGTTCTGTCACTCGGAACACCTGGCTGATTTCACTTTTGGTAAATCCGCGCCCCTTCAATAATCCCCAATACGCGACTGCCATGTACAACGGTGTATCCTTCAAATGAGACAAACAGGCTGGCAGCCGAAAATCCCCATGATTACTTTGTTTGCCGGTAATAGTCTGACCTCCAGGCAAATCGGTCTGGCTGCCGCTTATCTGAAGCAGCATTGAATCATTAACATTGATTGTCATTTTACTCTCCACTGGTGACTAACGGGTCAATTTGTTACCACATGAGAAATGAAATAGTGTGATTTATTGAGACGAAGTACCTATGGCGGCTAAGCCACCATGCCATATTTAAATACCTTGCCAGCGCAGCGTTATTTCATGACTAGAGTTGCCTTCATAGACGTTTTGAACTCACCAGAAATCTTGGGGTCTATCGCCTTCGTTTGCCAAAGCTGCACAAGAAACTTGCTGAGAGAATGATGAGAATAATACACTACATTATTTTTAGTTTTTTTCACGGCTGACTTAGCATCTACAGTAAAAACCAGCACACTTTTAGGGTCAGCTGCAGAACCAAATGTTACTGGCTGACCAATCTGGTTGCCGCCTACAAGCTTAGTCTGTATGCCTAGAACTCGCGGCAACAGTTTTATCTCCAACGCGTTACCGAAGTCCTTAGTCCCCTCCGCCTTAGTGTCCATCACTATACTTTTACCATCAACACCTAGATGCTCGGTAGAAAAATTCACAATGGCTACGCCTGTATCTTCCTCATTGGGTGTATTGCATGCAACACTTATCAATAGATCATATATACCTACCGTTTTCCGGTGTAACTCTATTGGGAATATCGCGTCCGACGGCTCCCGGCGAATCTCTCCGAAATCAAAATTATTACTAGACTCACTTTCAAAAATACAAGCCGGAGGGGACATCACTGTTACAGGGTCTTTGATAGTCGGAAGAATTGGTCTAGACCACCACATAAAATCCCCTCCATCAATTAAAATACCCACAGGTGCATTAACATTCTGGGTTTCGAATTCAACTTTTTCATCGGCCTTTCGCTCCCATGAAAAATCTACCCCTTGACAAGACACATTAAAAGAAAGGTCACTTAGTTTTGCCTTTGCTACACTTTCATCATCCTGATTACCAGTAGTTCTCGCCTTGAGCGTTGATAGTTCAGAATAATTTGCATCTGGATATGGCTTATTAAGGCTCACCGTAAGGTGTACAATGGCTACTCCTGGACGACCATTTGTAAATTTGGCTTCAATTGAGCATTCGTAACTGCCTGAAACCACTCTCGGGACTTTAAAAATTTCCCCGTGCCCTGCTTTGATCTGGAACTTGACCTGATCCAACGTTTTACTACTACCCCACTTCATAGACAGTGTTGGAAACACATCTTTTAAGGTCGCTTTACCCGTTGCCGGATAAGTGATTATTCCGTCACTCCACTTTACCTTTCGAGCAGGCCCCAGAGCTTCAATGGCGCGATCAGCATTCCAATTTATTGTCGACGCGGCGAACAGTGTGGGAGAAGAAAAGATACCCACGGATAGGCATATCATCCCCACCCATATCGGCATCGGCCACCAGCGACAATGAACCACCATCCAACTCATATCCTGTTTTATCTTGTTAATAAATGTCTTATTCGTCTTCATCGGCTGCCCAACCGGGAGTAACTTCCCAGTTGTCCTGTTAGAAATTTTCATTCGTTGATACACCCCATCCCGACCAAATCACATCCGCCTTTCAGAGGGTCCTCTTCCTAATAATTATGGTTTTCCACATTAGGTTGTCAGTGCAGAGCCACAACACATTGCCTCATCTTAACGACAGGTTTCGTTCAATTGCCTCATTGGATTCCAGCTTTTATCTGCCTTCGCCTTTACCGGAGGAGGCCCCAGGTTAAACGCCACCTCGCACTGCCTGTCCGGTGTACTGCCCCACTTCACTTTCAGTACCCCGCTGGGTGGCATACCACTCAGGTACACTTGTCCACCCTCCCCGACTATCGCGGCCAGATTTGTGTCTGTATCCCCTTTAAGCCCCGCCATTGCCCCAAACGGCACGGGCTTACCGTTATAGGTCAAATTCATCAGCAACTGCTGCCCAATACGCACGGGGTAATCCACCATCACAACCGCGCCACTCGTCGGGAATACGTTCTTGCTACCCTGTGCCATGTCAGCCCCTTCCGGCAGCGATGACGGATCTAAACTGATACTATTACGGCTGTACGTCTGGGCATAAGGCACAACCGCATATCCCCAGCGATTAGTAGTCACCGAACTGGAATTCATCACACGAATACCTGCAACCCCCGATGTCCGCACTAATACAGCAGCATCACCAATACGCGATGCCAAAGTAACGCCATGCTGATGTGCAATCAGTCCTCCACTAAACCCGTAGTTCACACCACGTCCCCCCCATGAATCGTAGTTGTATCCCAAGTTGGCTTGCCCAAAGGAACCAAGATATCCCATTGACACTGATCCGCTGCGCCCTCTCCCTTTATTCGCCTGACTCTGCGATACGTTCCAAGACAGACTATTATCATCCAGCACCGATCCGCCTATGCCCAACTGGTTATTACTGCGTCCCGTACTATCACGGGAAAAACTATAGTTAGCATACGCATTATTCAGCGCCGCATAGGAGCCAAACAGACTCAGTGGAACGTTTACGTTCAACGAAATTTGCCGGTTCTCAGGCCAGTCACCGTTACCGCGCATGCGATCAATGCTGTAATTAAGCCCCCAGCCCACACGGTAGAAAGAACCATTCAATCCCATCGATAGTGTGGTGTTAGTTTTAGAGCTTCCCCAGTAGTTATCCCGCTGACCACTGAGCCACAGAGAATAGTTACCGGGCAATGACTGGCTCAGTCGCATCTGCCAACTACTGCGTCGCCGCTCAGACATCCAAGAAGGGAGTTCTCCCCAAACACTGTAGCCTTGAGTATTCGCATCCGAAAAACTCAGGTAATTACGTGTGGAATAGCGGTACGCGGTTAAATCCACTGTCGTGCCAGTGGTCAGCATACTTTTCGAATATTTAGCGCGGTAAGATTCCCCACGCAGGATGTCAGGCGTATTTTGTAACCGGGTCCGGGAAGTCGTGATATCCGCAGATAATGCCCCCATCATACCCAGAGAGAGCCCAGTTCCCAGCGCCGCAGATTGGTACGATTGCGCCACCAGGCCACCACCGTATAACGTGACGTTACCAGGCAGACCGTAAATCATCGAGGCCATACCAAACACCGGCTTACGTATGCCGCTGCCATATCCACTACTGTAATAACGCCCGGCTGCCACTTCGTACTTGAATTGCCCCTGCCGCAACATCATAGGCAGACTGGAATAGGCCTGAGTGAACCCATGATGAGTACCATCGGCCTCAGTTATCGTTACCTGTAAGTCTCCCCCGACACTGCTGCCCACCAAGTCTGTGATACGAAATGGACCGGGTGCCACGTTGGTTTGATAAATCACACTGCCATTCTGCGTCACCGTAATCTGAGCATTAGATTTAGCTATCCCACTGATAATCGGCGCAAAACCACTCAGCCTGCCGGGCATCATCGGGTCACTGGTGGCAAGCCCAATACCACGATAAGGAAAACCATCAAACACCTGACCTGCCACACTACCGGTCGAGGTATCCCCTATCGTCAGATCACTGCGTAACGCCACCACGTCCCGCTGCAAATAGGTTTGCTGAAAGTTCCAACGTTGCTGGGATTCGGTTGTTTTTTTCACTGCGTCATTGAATGAGTCATACCGGTTATAAGTTTGAGTGTTATAAGAATAAGTAGCCGTATTACGAAGACGCCAGGCCCCCAGATTCAATCTAGAATTGAAGCTACCGAACAGACTCTGATTAGTCTGTTTATTACCAAATTGTGAGCGCTGATTCTGGCTGCCATTGATGCTGTAGTTCAGTAAAAAAGCCGGAATGCCCTCCTGCCATAACTTCGGATCAACCAGGCCATTCGTTGAAGGCTTCATCGCTATTTGGGGTACGCTCACATTCAGCTGCATCTGGGAAAAGTTCAAGCGGGCCGCCGCTTGGGGAATCAATTTACCCAACGGACTCTCTATCGGCTTATCCACCGGCAATGCTTTCAATGCTGGTATACCGCTGATATTAACACCAGCCGCTTCCAACAAATCTGGGGTAAGTACCGGCGTCAGCTCGGCATTACCCTCGCTATGACGCTGGAACGTAATATCACGCGTATCAAAAAAAGTACCATTCACGTAGATATCAACACGGTAAGTTCCCGGCGCCTGACCTCCTACGGTCTCAAACTGTGATAAGTCTACCGGTTGACCGGAATTCGAACCAAAGTCCAATAAAGCCGGATCAAAATAATCACGCGCTGTTGCCTGAGCGCTCCATCCCGTCAGAAATGCCAGCATCACCCGACAAAAAACGAGAGACCCCCCCATTTGGTGCTTTGATAGGGTAAGAGAAGTAAAAATACCTTGATTTACACAACGACAACAAGTAGACGGCCGTTTTGAACGACGGCTTATTGCCGGAATCAACACTTTCATTCTTAATTGCCATCTCTTATTTAACATATAGAGGTTCATTGCTCATATCTATTCTGTCGATATCTTGCAACATCGCTATTGACCACTGCCGGATACGGCAATAGATCTACTCTCTTCATCAGTGTCTAACCCAAACTCATCAATAGCACGCCACGATACAGTGACATGACTACCAGGAGACACTTTACCCGCCGGCAGCGACCAGCTCTGCTGACCAAAGGGTGGCACCATCCTAAACAAATCCTTGCCCGGTACGGCAAACGAACTTACATGCAAAGTCTGCAACGTTATCCAAAACGGTGACGGATTAGACAGCATCACGACATCCTCTTTTACTGACGCACTTAACTGTTTCACCGCACCGGCAACCCCCTTTTCTGGTAACCCTTCAGGACGGTAGAACAATTTCACCGCCAGAGCTGTCACCATTCTCATCTTGCCAGAGTCATCTTTAGATACTGGTAATTGTTTCTCAGAAGGCAACATAAGCAGATTCAGAAAGAACAGAGATTCTCGATCTTTCGGCAAAACCCCACCAGTACGAAGGATTTTCAGCACCTGCCGTTCATCTGCCCCCACCTTCGCAATCGGCGGAATAACGATAAATGGTGCCTTAACCCCCAGCGGTAAACCGGTCTCTGGGTTTAGTTCTCGTACGATTGACTGAATGAGATAATTGTTGTCGCTGTTATTAATGAGTGTCGAAGAGACTCCGTTGCTGGATGATTCAGGATAAATCACACGAGCGTCATCGAGATACAACCCCTTCAGACTCTCTGCTGCCCTGAGCGGCAATACCGGTAATATTATTGCCAGAACACATGACACAGTTATAACGATCTGTTTTATTGAAATATTACGCTCCACCATGTCATGCTCTTCCAATTTCAAAATATAAAAACATACTTAGTCGGCCCGTAACGTACCGCTCTGTAGTCTACTCACTCCACCGGCATCGGTGATCATCGACCATGTCACTTTACTTCCCGCCGTACCTGCCAAGGAAAAAGTCATCTGGCCGAAAGGGGCCAACATTGACGGGGCTTTGTTAAGATCTACTGCCTTGCCATCAAGTTTCAATTGGGCAAAAGTCTGGTAATACGGTGTTGGGTTAGTCACTACGACAGTATTGCCTGCTCGTATAAATGTCAGTCGGCCATAGGCCTGCTCCGGTGTCATCGGCAGCTTATCTGGCCGGTAGATAAGTTTAATATTCATCCCCAGCGCAATAGACAGAGATGCTCCAATCTCTCCTGGTTTTCCATTGCCATTGGCCTTGCTCTCATCTAGTGTTTTCTTCGCCGGGATCGCATTAATACGAAAACGAAACAGAGACTCTCGATCAGCTGGGAAATCACCACCAGTACGTATAACACGCATCACGTTCAAGCTATTACCCTCCATGCGAAACAACGGAGGCAACACGGTAAACTCCGATGAACGGGTATTTGAGTTATCTCCCGGAGTCACAGCAGCTTGTATTAGATACACCTCATCGCCTGAATTCTGCAATGACATGCTTTGCACCTTGTCGCCCTGATGATAAATAATACGTGTCTTCCTCAACATAAGACCCGCATGTGCTGGTGACGATGCCATAACCGCCCATATCGCCAGCATTCCCATGACTATCATCTTTTTCATATATCCCACTTCATCTCAGAGAATCAGACAAAATCCCTTGAATACACCCGGCTTAACGCCATCTACTGATACACAAACTCAAAATGTATCTTCACATCCGCAACTCCTCCGCATAATACATTGGTATCGTTACTCTCTGTTTTGCAGGTTACTGGATTATTTGTATCGCCCAGACCTCCCACATACGCCCTGAACCTCCTCATTGTTCCCTCCAATTTCCCACCATTTCCTTTTACACTGTCTGAGAGGTCTACCCTATACGGATCAGTCCCCTTCCTTACCTCTACAAACTTGCTAGTTCCCTCGTCGAATAACCTAACCCCTACTCCTTTAGTACTGTTGTTAACAACATCACTGTCATCAGGCATGAAAAGCTCCCGATCTGTTATGGCAGGCACATCACTCCATATGTAGAAAGCGGGTTTTGATTCGCCTAGATCACAGTCACTAAACATAAAGTTCAGTTCCACGGGATCTCTTGCGATATATTTGCTATTTCTGAGTTCACTGGCATAGACCGGAGCGAAATCATCATTATAAAACCCGGCAAAGCTGGACCCATTCACACTCAACACACAGGTCGGAGGCAATAACATGCCTCTGAAATTGATTGTACGCTCCGTATCCGTATCCGCCTGCACTGGAAAAGTCGTCACACAACCGATGGTCCATCCAATCAGCATCATGAAGAGCAACACATATTTTGCCCTGCTGTGATATGTCATTAATTCACTGTTTATAAGATTGCTATTTTTCGTTTTCATCTAACTCTTTCCGCCTCTCCCAATTTTTATCATCCGTGATAAATCACACCTCACTGATAAGAATATGTAAATGTGACGTGCGCAATCAGCGTCCCGGGTTGAATAACCTTACTATCTATTCCACGTGCGATTGCTACCATTACATACATCTCAGCACTGCCCTCATCAAATTCAACCTGGAACGGGAACTCCATTTCCTGATGATTGATTGACAACTGATCATTCAGCCCTATTTTCTTCTTCTCATTTTCTTCGATTAAAATAATAAACCCCAGCCCCTCAGAGGTACCAGAATCACCGGAACTAGGATCACTAAATATCACACCATGTTCAGCGTCGATGGTATTTCCAGATACAGTGATCTTGGGTATAAGGCCGAGACTCCCCGGATCGCCACAATTCGTTAATTTCAGCTTAAATGACTTGGGGGCTGATACATTCCCTTCATGACTAAACTCCGCCGCCAGCAGGGAACCAAAATTCAGCTCCGAACCCTTCATATCACCACCACCGATCTCTATGTCACAAGGATCAGGATAAACACTTACACGCAGCTGTACGTTTACCCCACTCGTGATCGTCGCTGGGTACTTGGGCTTGGGGTCATCAGCCATGACGCTGCTTGCCAGGAACAGCAGAACCATTACAGAACTCCAGCAGAAGCAGCGCATCACAACCTGCAATACCGGGTTTCTACCCTTGGTCAGGAAGGTCGACGGGTCATTCAGCCTGCTTTTTTTTTGTTCTGTCGCTGTCCCAAACATCGTGCTCACCTCAAATTAACCCTATCACTCTTCTGTTAACGCGATATCACGCTGCAATGCCGATACATCAACGATAATTAAACGTAAACGTCAGTGTAGCCTTGATTTTTCCTGCCTTTTTGCAGACCGCTACCGTCTGCCCGCCTGCCAAAGCACATACCAGTGAAAATTTCACCGGCACAGTAGGCGTTTTATCGTTTACGATTGTACCTTTATTAGCCAGATGAAAAGGTTCATCGTCCTTTAAATCTGGGGACCATTCTGTTCCACTAAACTTCTTCAATTGCACAGTGATGCCCACTGCCATTGAAGCTTCGTTTTTTTCATCTGCTCCTTTATCACGAAACAAGCTCTTATCATTCGTACCAACATGATTTCCGGTAACAGTAATCGTGGGAGTAATACTGTTTCTATTGACCACACTCGTGCAATTTCTCAGCGTAATCTGAGTTTCCCTGTTAACTTTTCCTAATACCAAGTCTGCAAACTGCACTATGCCCAGCTCGATATTATTGCTGTCCACAATGACATCACACGTGCCTTGAGTAATTTCAGCCTTAAATGTGGCCCCGGCAGAATTCGCTGCCCACAAGGGACCAGAAGAGAGCCACAGAACCCCACCCATGCCTAGGTAACTCAGGTATCTCTGTATACGCTGAACCCTTGAGATACCGGCTTTACTGAATTTCACCATCGAAGTTCTCTCCACCGCCGAGATCGTTGATCACCGCCCATTCCACTTTCTTTTTGTTCTGATTGTTCTGAGCGGGATAAACATGGGTGCTGAAAGGCGCCAGCATTTGCGGATGACTGTCAGAAAACTTCACCGGCACCCCATCAACTTTGATCTGGGTAAAGCTGATGTGATAAGGCGAATTGTTACTGACTTGAACGCCACCGGGAGCATGGGTAAAGCGCAGCGCTTTGTATGCCAGCTCTGGTGTACCCACCAACCCCGTTGGCCGATAAAATAGTTTGATCGTATTGCCGATGGCATAGGCCAGCCCACCCGAAATCTTAGCGCTTTCAGAGCGCTGGCCCGGAGCATTACTACCGGGAATGGCAGAAGCATTAAAATAAAAGACGCTCTCCCGGTCAGTCGGCAACTGACGGGTATCACCCAAGATGCGCAACGTATTGGTCCCTTGAGGGTCCAGACGGAATAAAGGAGGCGAGACATAAAATGGTGTTTTACCCTTGCCATCAACGGTGGAGCTGATTTTAGCCGTCACCAAGTAAGGGATATTAGTTGTCGTATTACGCACCGAGACTATTGCTTCAGCTTTATCCTGTAAAAAAACAATGCGTGTAGCGTTGATGCCAAACCCGCCTTCAGCCCAGCTCTGTGACGCAAACAAAAATATGCCCAAGACGAGGCTTTTTACTATGATGTTGGGAAGTCGGAGTTTACTGATCATTATTTTTTCTCTTTTCGCCTCGTTACTCAGCCAATAGCGGTTTATAAAACGCCGTTTCAATCATCCAGAACTTGCAACCTAAAGAAGCCTGAAGAGAGGCTCCTCAGGCTGGTTTATCGAATTAACAATTACTCATATGCTATGGAAAAGTTAAGAGGAGCATGAATCTGCTGAGGAGATGGTTTTTCAGCCACTGACGCCATATAAGCTTTAAAGGTTACAGACTTGTTATTAAGAGCTTCCACTTTAGGATCTTTATCACTTGATGAAGCCAATACGATCTTGCTGTCTTTCTTAAGAAGCTCTTCCGTTGCAGTAGAGGAATCACCAACCTTATAGGTTAATGCAACACCCGCATTTGGAACGAAACCCTGCGTATTACCCTGACCATCACTAAATACATCAGTTGTTGATGCTATCGTAGCCCCTGTCACCAGTAGCTTAAGTGATTTCTTTGCGGCAACAGTCCCATCACAGCCACCGACACCGACAGAAAAAGTTTCATATCCAGGAATAACAAACTTTCCCTCCAATAAGCTATTCGAACCAGCCCCAGGCTTGAAGTCATCTGGCTTATGGTTACCCAAACTCACATCACCATTTTTTACGCCACTGGTAATGTCACATGACACATCCGAAACAGTACCGGTAATGGTCACTTGAGCATTATTTTTCGCATTAGCAACCGAAGCTGCCCCCAAAACCAACGCCGCCACGACGCTTATCTTTAATATCTGTCTTTTCATTTCATTAATCTCGTTTAACTACTTAACTAAAGTCCGATTCAAATTCGTGTATCATGTTTTGACAAACAGAGACATCTAGCTGTACATAAATTTGTCAATTAGGACCATTTTGACAATTGAGATACAAAAATTTTTCTGTGCAAAAACAGAGTAATATAGAGATAACTGTAGTTATTTTGCAAATTTTAAGGATATTTAATTATTTAATCCGAAATTAGTAACAGTAATTTCTTTAAAGTAACGAAGGAAGTGTAATGTTTTTACATATTGGAATAAAAAGAGTGGATTATCGAAATGTTTTTGTGGTAGGATGTTTGGGATTTACAAATATATACAAATCTGTCTCTTTTTTTATTAGAAAACTTTCAGTATAATTTCTAGGCAATTGTATCTCAATTGTCAAAATGGTCCTAATTGTAATTGCTTAACGTTTACCCTTTATACCCCAAACCCCTTGAAATCGTTCAGCATTACTGGCAGTATAGCGCACTGTATGGCGGATGTTTTTATGTCCAAGGTAATCTTGTATCAACCGGGTATCTATTCCCCGGTCTGCAAGAGCAAAACCGCAGGCATGGCGCAACATATGCGGATGCGGATCTACAGAGATATTAGCCAATTGTCCTAATTGGCTAATAATCTGATAAATACGCTGGCGAGTAAGCGGTTTCCCACAACGTGATAAAAACAGCCAATCACTATCAGCGCCCTGAAAAGTTTTGCGCACTTTAAGCCATGCCTTAATCGCCTTAACTTCACGCTGCAACAAGGGATGATTAGTACAAAACCCACCTTTTAATCGCCTGATATATAAGCATTTTTCTTTTAATTCCATGTCAGATAACCGTAAATGCCTGGCTTCGCTAACACGAAAGCCGTGAATATAGCTCATATACACCAGACAGTAATTCCGTTCTGGATTAGGCCCAACTTTTGCCATCTCCAACATGCTTTCTACTTCTGATTGAGTCAGATATTTTCTTTGGCCCATGATTATTTCTCCAAAATATATTGATAGTACAACCCGGCTATATCCCGCTTAGAACACCCTAACTCTGGGGACCCAGACCAGGAACAGGCAGAACCTGAGGATAAAATACACACCAAACCCAAATGATGCATGTTGTCTACCCAGGCTACAGAAGGTTATACAGATATGGGATAAAATTTAAACACCTTTTTTGATTATTTTTTCACCTCAAAAGAATGTTAGTTTACATTTGGTTGACGGGGAGGATTATTCAAAACAGACTACAAGAACCTGTCGTTACAAATCGTCTTCTCGGTTATAGCAGCTTACTCTCAAGGTATTGATATGATTTTCAATCAGTTACTGGGAAAAATATTCCGTTGATTACGTCAAATCCGTCTGTATTATTATGGATGGTAAATAGGATCAGGCCGTGGTCTGTGAAACATGACGGACGGCCATGCAATCAATGGAGATAAAGAAACCGTATGAAAGGCCAACTGCTTGATGCCATCCCTTTAACTTCCCTGCATGGCGTCGGGGCAAATCAGGCCGCAAAATTAGCAAAAATAGGACTGGTTAATTTGCAGGATCTGCTGCTACATTTCCCGCTGCGTTATGAAGACCAAACACGCCTTTATACGATTAATGATCTTTTACCGGGTATTTCCGCCACCGTCACAGGTGAAATTCTTCGTACCGATGTTGTTGTTAGTCGTCGTCGAACCCTGATCTGCAAAATTAGTGATGGTACCGGTGTGCTCACACTGCGCTTTTTTAACTTTTCTATGGCAATGAAAAGCAATCTCGCGAAAGGGAAACAGGTTGTTGCCTACGGTGAAATCAGAAGAGGCAGTCAAGGCGCCGAAATTATTCATCCTGAGTATAAGATTCAAAATCATACTGGAAATGTGCAGCTTCAGGAGACATTAACACCGATTTACCCCACAACGGAAGGTGTTCGTCAAGCGACGCTGCGTAATCTCATTGATCAAGCACTGAAATTGCTAGATACCTGTGCAATCAATGAACTCCTGCCGGAAGAACTTAGCCGCTCTATCATTAGTCTGCCGCAAGCATTGCATATCTTGCACCGTCCAACGCCAGATATTGCTCTGGCGGATCTGGAAACTGGCAGACATCCAGCTTATCGCCGTCTGGTTCTGGAAGAACTTTTAGCGCATCATTTAAGTATGTTAGCCGTCAGAGCTGGCGTACAACGCTATCACGCTCAGCCATTGCCGATGGAAAACGAGTTAAAACCGCAATTCCTTAATCGCCTGCCATTTTCGCCAACTCATGCGCAACAGCGGGTTGTCTCGGAAATTGAGCAGGATCTGGCAAAAGATGTTCCCATGATGCGACTGATTCAAGGCGATGTAGGTTCAGGAAAAACACTGGTTGCCGCATTGGCTGCGTTGCGGGTTATTGCTCATGGCAAACAGGTTGCCCTGATGGCGCCGACTGAACTACTGGCAGAACAGCATGCAAATACCTTCCGGCAATGGCTGGAACCTTTGGGGATTCAGATCGGCTGGCTAGCGGGTAAGCAAAAGGGGAAAGCGCGTCAGAAACAACAAGAAGCCATTGCCAACGGTCAAGTCGCCATGATTGTTGGTACACATGCCATGTTTCAGGAACAGGTGAAGTTTTCCGGTCTGGCGCTGGTGATTATTGATGAGCAACATCGGTTTGGTGTTCATCAACGTCTGGCTTTGTGGGAAAAAGGACGTGAACAAGGTTTTCATCCTCACCAATTGATTATGACGGCCACCCCGATTCCCCGTACCTTAGCAATGACCGCTTATGCCGATCTCGATACTTCTATTATTGATGAATTGCCACCGGGGAGAACGCCGGTCACAACAGTTGCGATCCCGGATACACGCCGCGAAGAGGTTATTAAACGGATCAAAAATGCCTGCCTTGATGAAAACAGACAAGTCTATTGGGTTTGTACGCTGATTGAAGATTCTGATGTGTTGGAAGCTCAAGCCGCGCAAGCCACCAGTGAAGAGCTGACTCTCGCCTTACCGGAACTGAAAGTTGGGTTAGTGCATGGCCGAATGAAAGCCGCAGAAAAACAGGCAGTGATGGAGGCTTTCAAATGTGGAGAATTACAGCTTCTGGTCGCCACAACGGTTATCGAAGTTGGAGTGGATGTGCCAAATGCCAGTTTGATGGTTATCGATAACCCGGAACGGCTTGGCTTGGCGCAACTACATCAATTACGCGGACGAGTCGGCCGTGGCGCTATTGCCTCCCATTGTGTTTTACTTTACAAAACGCCGCTGAGCAGTACTGCCAGAATACGCCTGCAAGTACTCAGAGACAGTAACGATGGTTTTGTTATCGCGCAAAAAGATCTGGAAATTCGTGGTCCCGGGGAGCTATTAGGAACACGCCAAACTGGAAATGCGGAATTTAAGGTGGCTGATTTGCTAAGAGATCAGGGAATGTTGCCGGAAGTACAGCGTATTGCCCGGCATATTCACCAACGCTATCCTGAACATGCTCGTGCCTTGATTGAACGCTGGTTACCGGAACGGACACATTATGGTAATGCGTGATTGAGAATATGTCGGCGCGGACTTGTCGTTTCTCAACGCCGCCAAAAATACGGATATCTGGTTTTATCCCATAATTAAGATGCTCTGCTACAGAGCTTTCTTTTAATTATTCCGTTTAATTGGCAATGTATTATTTCAGAAGGAATTAAAAATCTAATTATAAAGATAAGTAAAATAAAATTCTTATTCTAATCTGCTATTTTTCATTATTTTCTTAAAAAATTAAATCCAGTACCTCGGATTAATTGATACGACGTTTCACTATCCGAAGTCTTTTACCCGCTAATTGGGGTAACAGGCGGTTCCGACATTTTTCATCAAATTCAGTTATAGTGTATGCGGTATTAGCGCAATGTTATGCTCAAAGGTAAAAATGGTAATAGATGTAAATCTATGATAGGAAATTTTCATCAATGTAATATTGAATTACTAAGTTTAAATAGTAAATGTTTCTATTAACCCAATGAATGTAATTTTAAATATTTTCTTTTCGAAGTATAAAACTTTGATGGAGGTCACACAAATATTAGTTTTGTTTTGGTTTTTTTATCTATACTTAATTTCATTATGGTATACATTAGGGTGTTTTTAAATTAGAGCTAAATAAATCTACGTTGATATAATGGAGAGTTTAATATGATTTATGCTAAAAATATTTCAGATAAGGTGGTTAAAGTTTCAATTAATAAATGGGGTAGTGAAGAAGGTGATGACGAATATGTTGATATTAATCCAGGAGAGGTGGCTCAATGGGGTAGATCAGATGAGCGCGGTTTTTTAATGTCAGTAGCACGCAAAGATAGTGTTACATTGTTGTATTCAATAAGATCAAATGGCTACATAATTATTTATAATAACTCGGTTGAAAATAACGGTAGCCGAATAGATTCTTTATATTCCATACCATCCGTCTAAAAAAATTTTATTATTGCACTAGTTTTCTTAATTTAATTTCAGATCATATATTGTTGAATTAAATGCAAATGTTAATTATTGACATAGTGGAGGATTTATGATTTATGTTAAAAACCTCTCAACTGAACCGGTTAAAGTTTCGGTTAATAAATGTGGAGAGGAAGGCAGAGAGGAATATTTAGCTCTTGATTGTGAAGATGTAAAGGTGTGGGATCTATCCGATACGCATGGTTTTATATTTTCAGTAATACAGCGAGGTATTGAAAAATCATATTCTGCTTCGCAGAACAGTTTTATTATTATTTTTGATGATCATGTACAAGATAGCGGCACTAATATATCTCATTTAGAGAAATAAATGAGAATTTGTCATCTGATTTAATTGAGTGTTAGACCCAATTAGATCACCATCATCAGGAATGGAATCTCCATTCCTGAACTATTTATATTCAATGGTTTGCTACTTTCGCCCGTAATGCTTGTTTTCCTGCTTCACTGATAAAGATATTTCCAGCCTATTTATGATTAATCAGTTGTTTTATCAACTTCCGCTGACAGAATTTCCAGACTGGGTATTTAGAGAGGATGTATATCTTTATGGCTACTCTTATTAATACGCAAACATGTAACTTAAATATATAACTTAAATATATAACGTAATCTTATAATGATTATCTGTAAAGCAAAGAATAAGAATCACCAAGGGTGGCGTAATATATTTTCTGTTTATAAAAAAATGAGTTATTTTTGTTTTTTTAGAATTTATATTTCAAACTATTTCGTAAAGTTATTTTCTTTTGATATTTATTTGAAAAGTGGTTTTGGTAATAACAGGGCGGGAGAGCTAACATTTCGAATTAAATAAACGATAGGCTGAACCGAGGTATTATGGCTCAGCCTTGTTTTTCGTGTTTTTTAGTAATTCATAATGACAATGGATTAATCATCATATTCACTGTGTACTATATTATCGCCACCAACATCCCAGGCTAATCTTTCTCCATTCGCCCGCAGGACTGAGAATGAACTTCCTGATGCGCTCAAGCTGACTATATCTTGTAATCGGGCTATCCCGGGTGGAACGCTGATACCACCCCCGCCATTGTCCCCCCAGGAAACCACACTGCGGTCTGCCCGTAGGACAGCAAAGGCATAAGTTGCTGCTTTCAGACTGGCGACATCCTTTAATGCGGCAATTTCGGGAGGGATTTCACCGCCTCGAAGATTATCCCCCCAGGCGACTACGCTACGATTTGCCCGCAAAGCCGCGAAAGCATAGCCTGTTGCACTTAGACTGACAATACTGCAATTGAGCAATTTCTGGCGGGATTTGCCCGCCATAGTCCGAAAGTACCCAAAAGTCATCTTGGTTGGCGGTTGGCTATTTTGATTACTGGTAGCTCCATACACTTTTAGCCATAATGGCTATTCGAGCCATTTTTAGACGGTAGGTGATGTATGGAAATTATTCCCGCACAACTAGCTAAGAACCAGTTTGGTGATCTGCTTAGGAAAGTTCAGCGTGAACCTGTGGAAATTACTAAGCATGGAAAGCGCGTGGCCGTGGTTATCTCTCCTGAAGAGTATGATCAGTTCGCACAGCTCAAGTTACAGAATTTAAAAGCCGTTCTGGCTGAATCTATTGCACAAGCTGATCGTGGCGAATTGCATAGTATTGATGATGTATTTGCACCGTTGACGGTTGATGAACTTGAGGGTAAGGCTTAAGGATGAGTGTCCGGTTTACTAAGAAAGCCAGAGAGCATATTCGTGCAATCAAACTCTATTCTATGCGCCGATGGAGGGCGAATGTCGCGGAAGCTTATTCAACTTCGTTACGTGTGACTATGACGGAAATTCTTGATCGTCACCCATCCCCTGGCCGTGATCGCAGTGACGATCTTTATTTTGGTGTGCTGAGTTTCCCCGTAGAGAGCCACATTATTTACTACCGGGAAGTTCCGACTGGTATTGAAGTGTTGGCGGTGTTGCATCAGACGCAAGATCCACATAACCATCTATAATGAAGAGCATAAAACATGGGATACTTTATTTAATTCGCAATAAAATAAGCAGTTAAACTTTTTTATCAGATGTTTGAGTGAATTACCCGAGCGCCGTTTTCCTCAGAAACCTGAGTTGTCGAACTATTTCATCCGGTTCTCACCGGACACATACCCCACAGATTTTATGCTCTCTGTACGCTATGCAGCTCAGCACATGGCCTCCTACCAAACCCTGACTTTCTCACCAGAATCCCGGCTGGAGGTCAGGAAGAGTTGTTTAGCAGGACGAGGGAAAGTCAAAAAAATCCCGCGATTTTCATCGGGGGATTTGTATAGGAAAGACAACAGATATAGGGGATTATCTCGTTAAACCTGACAAACAAGAGCTGTATCAAGGCAATTTCGTTGATAATCATCCCAAAAACCTGGGGAATGAGCCTCAATATCGCTTTGTAACAGCATTGGTTTTTGCCATTTAAATTGTTTGAACCCTGCCTTTTGGATCGCTGCTTGATATTGTTCACGACTCCAACGATACATAGTGAAAGGGCTAGGTGGTGTGGTAAGAAATTCAGCTTTCAGGAGAGTGGTGTCTTTCACCGGCTCTTCACTCAGAATTTTTATACAATAATTCTCATAATTCCCTTTCTCTAATCGATAATCAGGTTCAAAGGTATACGCAATTAGTTTACCGGAAGGCTTGAGATGAGCAGCAATGACACGGAACATAGTTTCAAGGTCTTCAATAGATTCTGCATGGCAAAATAACCAAGCTGCATTAACTATGTCAAACTTGCCAAATGACTCCATCTTGCAGACATCTCTTACGTGAAATTCGATATCGTCACCGTATTGTTGTGATTTGCTTTTCGCAATCGCTATCATGTTATCTGATATATCAACTCCAATGACTTTTGACGCACCACGATTTTTGTATTCTCGACTAAAGAGGCCATATCCACAGGCTAAATCTAACACTGATTTCCCGTGTATATCTCCTGCCAGATTGAAGATAGTTCTGATTTCTACTTTGATATGGTCAGTAGCATCTGAAAAGCTCTCGTAAAGATGTGCAATAGGGCCATATAAAGTGTTATCTTTCATGTTTTTTTATCCTTAGCTAAAGGCCAAAATACTTTATTTATCGAAGAGATATATTACTTAGTATGAATTAATAATTACTGAAAATTTTTCTCTTATTATAAATAAGATTCCAAAATAGTACCACATCTTACATCACTCACGATTCCATATATAACAATTGGTTAGCAAAATAACGCATAGCAAAATCATGAAACGTTATCTATATTAATACGTTAGTGATGAATTAGATATGATTTTTTAATATTGGTTAATTTTCGGATAAATATAAGGAGGAAAATAAATATAAAATACCTATGATGTGTTCTGTGGAAACTATTATTCTTATAATAATTATGTCGTATCATCAATTGTTGAAATTAGAATAATCTCAGCGTTAAACAATAGAAAAATGACAATGACCCGTCGTTATGCCTTTATATGGACTCCCCTGAACGATCAACGGATTTTATACGGGTATATCAACAACAATACTGCACCAGCTATTCAGTTGGTGCAGTATCTTGCTAATTTACTCTACACCGCCGGGAATACCGGCAACAGCAGATAGAGTTTAATCACAATCGCGTTAACGATATCGATAAAGAACGCGCCAACCATCGGCACCACCAGAAACGCCACATGGGATGGCCCAAAGCGATCGGTAATCGCCTGCATGTTCGCAATGGCGGTAGGTGTCGCCCCTAAACCGAAACCACAGTGACCCGCCGCCAGCACCGCAGCATCATAGTTTTTACCCATCACCCGATAAGTAATAAAAATTGCATACAACGCCATGACGATGGCCTGGATAGTGAGAATGACCAGCATGGGTAATGCCAGCGATGCCATCTGCCACAATTTCAGGCTCATTAGCGCCATTGCCAGAAACAGGGAAAGGCTTACGTTACCCAGTACAGAAACCGCTCGGTCAAAGACTCGGTAAAAACCTAACACCGACAGACTGTTACTGAGGATAACTCCGATAAACAGCACACAAACGAATGTCGGTAATTCAAACCATGTACCTTGCAGAAGTTCAGATACAAAATTACCTGCCATTAGACAGATAGCAATCAATGCGATCGTTTCCAGCATGACCAACGCAGTGATCATCCGCCCAGTATAAGGTTTTTCAAATGCTGTTGGCACTTCGGTATCATCTGACCTCAAGCCTGGGGTTTTGGTATTTCTCACCAGAAAACGAGCAACCGGGCCACCAATCAAGCCACCCAGTACTAAACCGAAAGTCGCACAAGCCATTGCTACTTCTGTTGCATTTTCAAAACCATAACGCTCACTAAACAGTTTACCCCAAGCGGCACCGGTACCATGACCACCAGATAGGGTAACAGAACCCGCCAGTAAGCCCATTAATGGGTCCAGCCCTAACAGTTCAGCCAGGGCGATACCCACCGTGTTCTGAACCAGCAACAAGCCAACAACGACGAAGACAAATGTGAGCAAGACCTTACCACCCGCTTTCAGGCTGGCAAGATTGGCATTCAAGCCGATAGTGGCAAAGAAAGTTAGCATCAAAGGGTCTTTAAGAGACAAATCAAAGCTGATTTCCCAACCTATTGTTTGTTTAACAGCTAAAAGAATCAGAGCAACTAACAGGCCACCGGCGACCGGCTCAGGAATGGTGTATTTTTCAAGAAATGGGACTGATTGTACAAGTTTGCGCCCAAGTAATAGTACTAATGCGGACGCCACAAGCGTGCCATAAACATCAAGATGATACATCTATGTACCCCAGCTATATTGTTAAAATTATGTAAGTTATTACGACGTTATACTCATCCTTTAGAAAACGCCAAAAGCAGGCAACGCTGGATTAGAAAAAAAATCTGCAACAAACACAAGTTAAAACATATAAAAATGTGACCAAAGCGAATCATGGCAACGAACAGAATTTTTACGCAAACGATTGCCTTTACACCATTGATCATTAAAATGCGTTCTTTGTCAGTCCGGAATTTCACACCATGCTCACCTCATCCCCTGAACAGGCTGAAACAATACCCCCGAAAAAACCAGCTAGTGAATTGATTTATCCGGTGCGCCGTAAAACCCCGCTCTTCGGGGAGGGTGTGAAGATTATCGCGCTATCTTTAGCGGTTGGTATGGGCGTTGCTCAACAACCGCTAATTTTACAGTTCACTCCTGATTGGCTGAAAACTTTACTCTCTTCCGGTATTGCTGCCGGTGGTCTGACAGCCATCACTCTTAATCTGGTATTTCCTCAGGAGAAATAATCTTCCTATAAATCTGATATCGGGTTACACATAATCAACTCATCACGCACGTATATTTCATCATCATCGCGCGTGATGATGATTTATCTCCTAGCGGTTGGAAGGCCAAACAAAATCATTACCAACCCAACCATCAAGATCGTATTCACTCATACACTGCTCAGCAAACCCTTTCAATTGATCCACTAAGCCCGTGGCTTGGGAAGCCAACAACACATCGACCCTGATAGCTTCATGGTTGCCGGAATAATTGCGCTCGTATAATTCATGCCTGCCAGCAAATTCCGTACCGATAGAGTCCCAAATCAGTTTCATGAGCTTGACTCGCTCAACTGCACTATAACCATTGGAGCCACGCATGTATTTATCAAGATAAGGAGACAATTCCGGGTTGGAAAAATCGCGGGCATGAGAGTTAATATAAATCAAGGCACTGCCCAGATCCTGTTCAATAATTTCTTTTACCCGCGGGTAACCCAACGTCATAAACCAACGATAAGCTATCCCATATTCGTACCGAGGCAATAAGGCATCTCCACGCCAAGGCTCCGGAGATTTAATCATCGCATCACTGAGCGCCCAAAACATATTACGCCATGACAATACTTCACCAACCCGTGCTTGCACGCCACGAAAATCCTTCGTACCCGTAGCTTCAACACCCTTAATAAGCAATCCAGAAAGAAAATCAAGTTTAACCGCCAATCGAGTCACACCATGCAACATAGCCCGATGAAAATAACCCGATTCAGCAAAAAATAACGAAACTTTATCCACATCTCCATAGATAAATATGTTTTCCCAAGGAACCTTCACTTTATCCAGAATCATTATCGTATCGTTCTCATCAAATCGGGACGAGAGCGGATAATCAAAAGGACTGCCCATTTTATCAGCTGCCATTGCGTAAGAAGGACGACAAATTAATTTCACTCCCGGGGTATTCATCGGCAAGGTAAAGACCAACGCAAATTCCCGTTTCTTTATTGGTAAACCGTAATGACCAATAAAGTTGTAGTGACTAATCGCCGATCCTGTGGCAACAACTTTAGCGCCGCTGACAATTAATCCATCATCACATTCTTTTTCAACATGAATACAAATATCCCCAATTTCATCAGGTGATAAATGACGATCTATTGGCGGATTAATAATCGAGTGATTCCAGTAAAACACGCTCTCCTGCGAACGGATATACCAGTTTTTTGCATTATCAGCAAAATCACCATAAATTTCCGGTTTTACGCCGAGCGAGGTAAGAAACGAAGCCTTATAATCAGGGCTTCTACCCAACCAGCCATAACTCATGCGAGCCCACGCGGCAATAGCATCACGATCAGCAATTAAATCTTGCTGTGAGCGCGGTATACGGAAAAAAGGATGTGTTACACCACAACTCCCCGTATCTGTCGCCGTGGTCAGTACGTCACGATAAGCAGGATCGTGCAAAGCGTCGTAGAGTTTCGCAACAGCTCGGGCCGGATTTTGAAAAGCAGGATGGTTGACAACATCGTGAATACGTTCACCATAAGCCCAGACTTCCCGACCATCATTTAGCCCATCCAGAAATTCCTTTCCATTAAGTGGGCGGGTTGTGCGGATATTACCTTCATCCGACGATTTTTGTTTCATATTTTCTGACATAGAAGATTCCTTACATTATTTATTTACCAGAAGATGGGTGAAAATAAACTATGCAGTGTTATTTCAAGCATCAATCAAATTGAGAAAGGAATAGAAAGGAATGACGAAAAAAAATACCATTATTCCATTTACAACCATCCACTAATACATTAATTCATTCAGATGTCATTGGCTATATTGTCATGCAATAAAATATAGATTTAATAATTATATTAATCACACAATATAATTATTAACAAATTAATACAAACATGCCAAGTCATTAATAAACACTTAGCACAAAAAACAAAAATACAATTAATCAAAGACTAATCCCAGAAGTTTATTTTAATAGAATAAAACGATAACGAATAATTGATTATTTCCCTCATTTCATATCCTGAAATTATTATAAATAACAACTAATATATACCCTATGGATTTCAAGTTGCATCGCGACGGCAAGGGAATGAATCCCCGGGAGCATAGATAACTATATGACCGGGGTGAGTGAGTGCAGCCATGAAGGATGACGGGTATAGTGACTTATTGGTATTTCTATTGTTAAATTATACAAATGTTACAAATAATAATTTCTCCTCGCTCATAACTTTTATTCACCATCTCTTGAGTGAACACAAAAATTACGGCATAAAAGGAAGCTATAAGCCGATTAAATTGGAGTCTGATGATGAGATGGTTAGGAAAATCGCTGGTTACTCTGTTATTACTGGTAATACTGGCAGTAATCACTGTTTATGTCGTGATGCAAACAAATTGGGGAACACATCAGCTTAGTCAATGGTTGAGTCATCACAGCCGTTATCGGGTTCAAATAGGCAATATCGAACATAACTGGTCACAACCGGGCACCCTGGCATTTTCCAATATTGTCATTAGCAATCAGCAACAGACTTTCATTTTAGCAGCTCAAGTTGTCGCATTCGATTTCAACTGGCAGCAACTTACTTCCCCGCGTCATTTTCATCGTCTGTTATTGCAACAGGGCCAATTAACAATCAAAGGCCAGCAACAATCCTTGCCTTTTAGCGCCAACATTCTACAACTTAATCAGATGGCTATTCAGTCAGAAAATGCAAGCTGGCAAATTCAAGGGCAAAACATCACTGGCGGTATCACCCCCTGGAACCCACAATCAAATACGTTGGCAGGGAATGGGGAATTTCAATTCAGCGCTGATAAACTGAATTTCAATGATATTTCTCTCGAAAAAGTCATTATACGAGGAGATAACCAGCAAAATACCCTCACTCTCCGTTCATTTGGTGCAACATTGGCACAGGGTGCGGTATCAGGTAATGGGCAACGTCTGCCTGATGGCAGCTGGCAGTGGGATAATTTACTTATCAGCAATATTCGTTGGCAAACGCCAATGACACTTGACGAGTTATTGCTAAAAACGGACAAATTACCCGCCGTTCGCATCAAAGATCTGAACCTTACGAATGCCAAGCTGGAAGGTAAAAACTGGTCTGCTAACTATCTGGATATCTCAGTAAAAAATGTCGGTTTGGCTAACGGCAACTGGCAGGCAAAAGAGGGCATTATTGATTTCAACGTTATGGATACTACGCTAAATGATCTTCATTTCACCGATGTTATTGGTCACCTTCTTCTTACAGGCAATGAACTCACTATTTCCAATCTCACTTCCCGTTGGGAAAAGGGATTATTCCACGTCAAAGGGCAATGGAATCACCAAACAAAACAATTCAACATCACCAATGCAACGGTTGCCAGTTTAACTTATACCTTGCCACAAAACTGGCATCAGTTGCTGAAAAAATCATTGCCTAAATGGATATCCGGATTCTCCATTAACGAGCTGACAATTAACAACAGCTTGTTGATTGATATTAACCCCGATTTTCCATTCCAACTTACTGCCCTCAGTGGTTATATCTATGACATGGAATTACTGAAAGAAGGGAAATGGGGAATCTGGCGTGGCTCTTCGAACTTAAGTGCCACCAGCGCAACATTTAACAAAGTTGAATTACGTCGCCCTTACCTTAAATTACATACAGAGGGAAATAAACTGATCCTCGACCAATTAGATGCCTCTGTTGATGATGGATTACTAAAAGTGAAAGGTACAGTAGATCAACAGGTACAGAAGCCATTTACTTTAGATTTCCGGGGAATAGATGCAGATTTAGCGATTTTGCCTCAATGGCGGTGGGTGCCGTTGAAATTACAGGGTAAAGGCAATTTCACGCTGTTAATACAGGGAGATCTTGCTGCTGATGATATTAAAAGTACTATCGATGGTTCATTGACTGCCACGGATAAACAATCAGGCAGCGAAACTCAAGTCATTAATAAGGGGCAAATATCCACACCAAACTGTGAAACTTGTCCGGTTGTTAAGCTATAGTAACGAATATTCGGGTACCTATGTGCCCGACTCAACCTTATAATAGTTATTTTCTATTTCAATCCATTAATAAAATCTCCGATCAGTATCAGCCGAAAAACCACACTAATATCGATGACATTAAAAACGCAATTAAATTTCACCAATGAAGTTGTAACAAGGTACAAAAAATGACGTGTATACTGCCTGAAGCCATTGAAAACAAACTGCAAAATTATGACCGTATTGTTGTCGGCGGCATCATCAGAGACCAAAATAGCCATATTCTGTTCTTACAACGAGCGCCTGATGAATCCCCGCCTAATCTCTGGGAAATTCCTTCCGGCGGTGTAGAAAAAGGAGAAAATCTATTACAAGCACTATCTCGTGAAATAACTATCTCGTGAAATAGAAGAAGAGACCGGACTGCTTCTTGATAATGTTATTGGTTTTCTCAGCGCGGTGGAATATTCTATTAAGCAGACTCTATGCCTTCAAGTAAATTTTAATGTCATATGCACAGGTGAAGTTAAGCTTTCTCCTGAACACACTCAATATATATGGAGCAATATAGCCAATTTCCGCACTAAACTTGATGATTTTATGCTGCGTGTACTCAACGAAGCTTAATTTTATAAAAACGACTCTTATTATTGCTACTGATGATATGAAAAATCCCCAGTGGCATATTTAATGCCACTGAGAAATCTAAGCGATAGCCGTATAAGCATTTGGCAATACCATATAGGTACCCGTAAATACCGCACCGATTCCCTGATCACCGCTAACAATCACATCCAATTTCACTCTCGCTTTACTGCCTTGTGCCAAACGAGCCAAATCGCCGCTCATATTTTTAAGATCGGCAACAGATTTTGGCCTGCCAACAACCGGTTTTTTGTAACGGATATCGGCATCAGCCAGAATGATATCACCACCTAGTTGACGTTCCTGTAACAACAGCCAGATCAATCCCCAACCGGTCAGGGTTGCCAGAGAAAACAGACTGCCAGCAAAGATAGTTTGGTGAGGATTTTGATTACCAGCTTCCGGCATGGTGGTAATAAAGCTCTGACCGGTATATTGAGAAATTCGTACCCCCATTTTTTCACTGAGGGGAATATGTTTGTACCAAGCCTGTTGCAGTTCGTTGCACCAATCTGGCCGGTGAAGAATATCATCAAGTGTTGCAACCGGCTTTATCATCAGAAAATGGCGAATGGGTGTCGTTTGTGGGCTAGCAATTAGCCCACGGTTTTCAAACCCCAATTTACTGAAAAACTCCACCGCATGTTCACGAGCACTGCATACTACCCGTTTAACACCCTCCTGACGGGCAACAGATTCCAAAGCCATTGCGATTAATTTTCCTAACCCTCTACCTTGCATGTTGGGATGCACTGCCAGAAAGCGGATTGCCCCTTCACTATCCGCATTGATATATAAACGCCCTACCGCCACCGGGTTCCCTTTCTCATCCACAACCATCTGATGATGAGCCATCGTGTCGTAACCATCTTTCTCAGAGCCTACAGGCTGATGCAATGGCTTACGCAACATTTCCCAACGAAATCGATAATATGCTTCCAGTTCTTGTTCTGTTTCAGGTACTCGCAGATGATACATAGAAACTGCCCCTTTCTTTTGCTCATGATGTTAATCGGGGATGGTTGCGTTCTACTGGCTATTTTTGGTTGCTAGACCTGCAACCAGAAAGTGACTGGCCCATCGTTTGTCAGGCTGACTTTCATATCGGCCGCAAACCGCCCGATTTCTGTTTTTACACCACTTTGGCGGCATAGTTCAACAAAATAGCGATATAATTCGTCGGCCTTATCTGGGGCGGCGCCACCGGAAAAACTGGGTCGCATGCCCTTTTGAGTATCGGCAGCCAGTGTAAACTGGGAGACAACTAACAAACTGCCTCCGATTTGTTGGACGTTCAAGTTCATTTTGTCCTGTTCATCACTGAATATCCGATACCCTATCACCTTCTCACACAACCGTTTTGCTTTCTGTTGATCATCTCCTTTCTCAACACCTAGCAACACCAGCAGGCCGTGACCAATTTCCCCAACCACTTCGTTCTTAACAACAACATTTGCCTGTGTTACCCGCTGGATTAACGCGATCATATTTTTCCTTTACTCAAATAATAGCATCAGCACACTATCCTTTGTTATCCGTTCAATCCCTCATTTTGTTCAGAAAAACCGCTTGCCTCGAAATAATCTGGCACTGTCTGCCTATTAACAACATGAACGCTATTGATCCCTAACGCACTGGCTGCTTCCACATTTTCCAGCACATCGTCAAAAAACACCGTCTGATCCGGTGAAAAACTTTCTGTCTCAAGCACATATTTGAAAATATCCGGTTCAGGTTTACGCATTGCCAAATCCTGCGACAAATAGAGGTAATCAGCGGATGCTGCAATTTCAGGATAATTATGAGCCCAGTAATCCAGGTGCAAACGGTTTGTGTTGGATAACACCACAACCCGGTGTCCCTCCTCACGTAATTTCTTCATTATCTGAATGACTTCAGGTCGAATATTAATAAAGATAGCATGCCATCCAGCAGCAAACTGCTCAAAACTGAGTGAAATATTCATTTCCTGACATAAAGTATCAGCGAATTCCAGATCAGTAATTTGACCACGCTCATGTTTTTCAAACGTTTCTCCCATAGAGAAACTTTTAGTCAAAGTCGCAAGAGGTGTCCCGCTCAAATTACTCCATACCGCTAAAACTCTTTTAAAATCAATCTCAATAATCACATTACCCATATCGAAGATATATAACATAATTACCCCCTGGCTAATTAATAACTTTTTACTTTAATCGTATTTTCAATGAGAAAACAGTACGGACAAGTAAAAAGCGAATTACTTCACGGTATTTTTCTTACGAAACGATAAAGTAGCATCCAGATTAAAAAAGTCGAGTAAGGTGTTATAGTTATGTTGTGGTTCCTCCTCTGTATCGGCCTTCTTCTGGCTGGATATTTCATATATGGCAAGATTGTCGAAAAGATATTCACTATTCGACCAGAAAGAAAAACCCCTGCTCTTTCTATGGCTGATGGTGTTGATTACGTTGCTATGTCCACCCCAAAAGTTTGGTTAATTCAGTTACTAAATATTGCCGGCGTTGGTCCTATTTTCGGCCCAATTCTTGGTGCCCTCTATGGCCCGCTTGCCATGCTGTGGATTGTATTCGGCTGTATCTTTGCCGGTGCAGTACACGATTACTTCTCCGGTATGCTCAGTGTGCGTGCCCGCGGTGCATCCGTGCCCGTTATCGTTGGTAACGAACTGGGCAAAGCGATGAAGCATTTCATGAACATATTTGCGGTTATTCTACTGATGCTAGTTGGAGTCGTCTTTGTTTTGAGTCCAGCCGGCTTACTGAATAACTTGCTGAAAGAGGCAATGGGTTGGGATAACATTGCTATCTGGGTCGGTGTTATCTTTGCTTACTATATTCTCGCAACGCTGGTGCCTATTGATAAAATCATCGGTCGCCTTTACCCACTGTTTGGTGCATTGCTGCTGTTTATGTCTGTTGCGCTGATGGTCGGTTTAGCGATGAGCGATAAGCCTTTCTATTCACAAGGATTAGATTTCACCACTAACTTTAACCCGAAAGATCTGCCTGTCTGGCCATTGCTGTTTGTCACGATTGCTTGTGGCGCTATTTCAGGTTTCCACGCCACTCAATCTCCGCTGATGGCACGTTGTATGCGGAATGAAAAAAATGGCCGTTTCGTTTTCTACGGCGCAATGATTGGTGAAGGTATTATCGCGCTAATCTGGTGTACATTGGGCCTGAGCTTCTATGAAGATACTAACGCATTACAGGCCGTGATTGATCAAGGTACGGCCTCTCTGGTTGTTCACGAAGTGTCCACGTCTCTGTTAGGTACTGTCGGCGGTATTCTGGCAATCCTCGGTGTGGTGATTTTGCCAATTACTTCTGGCGATACTGCATTCCGTTCTGCCCGGCTTATTATTGCTGAATTCCTGAATATCCCTCAGCAACAAATGACCAAACGTCTGTTATTAAGTGTGCCAATGTTTATTGTCGGTTATCTGATTACCAAAACCGATTTCAATATCATCTGGCGTTATTTCGGTTGGGCGAACCAAACCACAGCAATGGTCATGTTATGGGCTGCTTCCGCATGGCTGCTGCGCCGTAATAAATTCCATTGGATTACCACCCTACCAGCCATGTTTATGACCGCGGTGTGCTTCACCTATCTGGCATTTGCACCAGAAGGTTTTGCGCTAAACTGGAATATCTCTGTTGTTATCGGCCTGGCAGCAATGGCGGTTGTCACAATTGCTTTCTTTGCAAAAGTCCGCTCTCAATTAGCTTCCGATAATATAAAAGCCAAAGCATTAAATGAGTAAAAACCCAAGAAGAGATTAAATATCACAACAGCCCCTCACGATAAAAAGTTGAGGGGTTTTAATTGCCCGTGATAAAAAACATTTATTCCTCCTGAAAATATCAGACGAGATATCACATGGATATTGATAATTTAAGCGTTACAGCCAGAACAATGAGTGTCTACATATTGCAAGTTATGCCAGAAGCACACGGCTCATTATCGTGACAAACAATGAAAAAGAATTCATCTGGGTAGAGGATTAATTGTAGAAAATTGGATAGATTAGGCCATTTAAAAGCAAACCTACGAATAGTCGTTAAATTGGGAAGTTTCCAGACAAAGATACGATTTGTCGTTTTTAATCGTTTCCTGCTTAACTATTAAATAAAAAACAACTCATTGAAACTCTCGCCAAATGATAATCACGCTAATCCTGCTGAATGGTGGCAAACATAAACAAGATTGACTACAATTGTTATTCGCAGCACACTACGTATAGTGTGTTAAATCATACACCATTCGAATACTAAAACTTTGCTTTAATAAATGTAGGTTTGTACGTTTTCAAATGCGATACCAAAGAGAACGACACCCATTAATGGCACCAAAGCTCTTCTTTTAATGGACAACTTGTCTTTGGATAATTGATCGCTTGTATCGAAGTAAACGATCCTAAACTGAGTTCGATAAATTCCCTACCCTGAAGAAAGCAATCTACTACAGGGAAAGGTCTTGAATGTTTTTAGAAAACAGGAGAATCAACCATGTATATGTTTTTACCTTTTTTACTCGCATTATTTGCGGTTATCACCACCCTATATGGAAAGTATAAAACGAGTTATACCCTATGGGGTCTTCTTTCGGTGACGACTGTAGCTTGGTTTATCCATCATGCAACCGATTCGTTAAATCTATCTTTTTAACGGGAGACAATCTGATGAATCAGGTATTAGCAACAAAACAACAGATCAGCGTCGGCATGATATTTAACCTCATTGGGTTATTTGCTATCAGTGCTGTTCTAACCCTTGCTTTCTATTATCAATTGGTCCTTTCCGAACTCCCTTGTCCATTATGTCTGCTACAGCGAGCAGGCATGATCATGATAGGGTTTGGTTTTCTGTTTAATCTGTGTTTTGGTATCAAAAGCGCGCACTATGGCTTATCTCTTATCGGCTGTGTCGTAACTGGCATTGTTGCGATCCGACAAGTATTTTTACATATCACGCCCGGTGATCTCGGTTATGGTTCCGCGCTTTTTGGTATACATTTCTATACTTGGGCCCTTATCTGCTCAGTTATCGCGATTATCGGCATATCAGTCATGCTGATATTGAAAAGCCTGGAAAAAACAACCGAAGAAAAGCAAAAGACGTCTGCCATCGGTCAGATTGTTATCGGATTATTTGTCATATTAATTACCGCAAATTTAATCTCCACTATTTTGGAGTGTGGCGGTGGGCAGTGTGATGACAACCCAACGTTCTATCAATTGCTCGGTAAATAATCTTCGATTTGTTCAATTTGAACAGACAAATCCCAGAAAACTCAGGGCGCCATTGGCGCCCTAAGCATTGGTATTGCAGGAAAGATTATGCTTCTTTACTGCGATACGCACGACGGCGTTCGTTTTCCGTCAAATGGCGTTTACGCAGACGAATAGATACCGGGGTCACTTCCACCAGCTCGTCATCATCAATAAACTCCAAAGCCTGCTCCAGGGTTTTCTTAATATGTGGAGACAGGGTTGTCGCTTCGTCAGTACCAGATGCACGGACGTTAGTCAGTTTCTTACCTGTCAGACAGTTAACTGTCAGGTCATTAGAACGAGAATGAATACCGATCACCTGGCCTTCATACACTTCTGCACCATGACCAAGGAACAACTTACCGCGATCCTGTAAGCTGTAAAGTGCATAAGCAACCGCTTTACCCTGACCATTGGAAATCATCACGCCGTTCTGACGGCGACCGATTTCACCCGGACGAATATCATCATAGTGGCTGAATGTTGCATACAGCAGACCGGTACCGGAGGTCATCGTCAGGAACTCAGTACGGAAGCCAATCAGACCACGGCTTGGAATAACATAATCAAGGCGCACACGGCCTTTACCGTCTGGCAGCATATCGCGCAGATCTGCTTTACGCTCACCCAAGGCCCGCATCACATCTCCCTGATGCTGCTCTTCAATATCCAGCGTTACTTGCTCGAAGGGTTCTTGCTTACGGCCATCGATCTCACGGAAGATAACTTTCGGACGGGATACCGCCAGTTCAAAACCTTCACGGCGCATGTTCTCAATCAGAACAGATAAGTGCAATTCACCACGGCCAGAAACACGGAACGCATCCGGATCTTCTGTTTCTTCGACACGCAGGGCGACATTGTGAACCAACTCTTTCTTTAGACGCTCAAGAATTTGACGTGAAGTGACATATTTGCCTTCACGTCCACAGAAAGGGGAGGTGTTAACACAGAAATACATGCTTACCGTCGGCTCATCAACAGCCAGCGGCGGCAGCGCTTCAACAGCATTAGTATCACACAGCGTATCGGAGATATTCAGCTCACCCAAGCCGGTAATCGCAACGATGTCGCCCGCTTCCGCTTGCTCACTCTCAATACGCTCCAACCCCAGATGGCCCAGTACCTTACCGATTTTACCGTTCCGGGTTTTACCTTCGCTATCAACAATCGTAACGTTCTGGTTTGGCTTAACAGTACCGCGCTTGATACGACCAATGCCGATAACACCGACATAATTATTATAGTCAAGCTGAGAAATCTGCATCTGGAATGAACCATTAAGGTCAACTTTCGGTGGCTCTACATGATCGACAATCGCCTGATACAACGGCGTCATATCTTCCGCCATATCATCATGATCAGTACCGGCAATTCCCATCAATGCCGATGCATAGATAATGGGGAAGTCCAGTTGCTCATCAGTCGCACCCAGATTGACAAACAGGTCAAACACCTGATCCACAACCCAATCAGGACGTGCGCCAGGACGGTCAACTTTGTTAATGACCACAATCGGTTTCAAACCATGAGCGAACGCTTTCTGTGTCACAAAACGGGTCTGAGGCATTGGCCCGTCCATAGCATCGACCAGCAACAGTACACTGTCAACCATAGACATAACACGTTCTACTTCACCGCCGAAATCGGCATGTCCCGGAGTGTCTACGATATTAATACGGTAGTCATTCCATTTAATGGCGGTATTTTTTGCGAGAATAGTAATTCCCCGCTCTTTCTCCAAATCATTGGAGTCCATCACACGCTCTGTCGCTGTCGCACGGTCACCGAAAGTACCGGATTGTTGCAGCAGCTTGTCAACCAGGGTAGTTTTACCATGGTCAACGTGCGCGATGATGGCGATATTACGCAATTTTTCGATCACAAACTTTGCCTCAGGCATTTTATAAATGGCGCGCTATTGTACACACATTGGTCGAAGGACTAAACAGGATCACAATAATCTATGCTTAACAACTTGATAACAATGAAATTGTGATCCCTTTCACGCCTATAAACAGACGCACTTTCGGCACAAATGCACTAATATTGTGCTTCGCAGTAACATAATTGCACCAATTTAGTGCAACATTCCCTAATATCAAGGTATCCCATCACGGGTATACTCACAACACAGTATATGGCAAGGCGTTAAAAAGTTGGCACGCTTTTCGCAAATGCTTTCGTGATTGAATTGATTTTCACAACTATTTGACTTTCACAACGATACCCTATGGATTTCAAGATGCATCGCGACGGCAAGGGAGCGAATCCCCGGGAGCATAGGTAACTTGACCGGGGTGAGCAAGTGCAGCCAACAAAGAGGTAACTTGAAAGATAACGCGTATATAAGTTTGCAAACGTGTAAATAGCCTTGTTAAGGTAAAACGATGTGACTGTGTTTTCTTTAGTCTTAACCACGACCATTTTATCAAGACCGACACAAACCAGGAGAAACCGAGTATGTCCGTTGAACATGTTTTAACCATGATTGAAGAGCATCAGGTGAAGTTTATTGATTTGCGTTTCACTGATACCAAAGGCAAAGAACAACATATGACCATTCCTGCTCATCAGGTTAATGCAGACTTCTTTGAAGATGGCAAAATGTTTGACGGATCTTCAATCAGCGGTTGGAAAGGGATTAACGAATCTGACATGGTACTGATGCCAGACTCAAGTACAGCTATGCTTGATCCCTTCTTTGACGATGCCACATTGATCCTACGTTGTGACATTCTAGAACCAGGCACCATGCAAGGTTATGATCGTGATCCCCGTTCCATCTCCAAACGTGCTGAAAACTTCCTGCGTTCAAGCGGAATTGCCGATACTGTCCTGTGTGGACCAGAACCTGAGTTTTTCCTGTTTGATGATGTGCGCTTCGGCAGTGCCATGTCTCATTCTTACTATTACATCGATGATATCGAAGCTGCATGGAATTCCGGGACGCAATACGAAGGCGGTAACAAAGGCCATCGGCCTGCGGTAAAAGGCGGTTATGCTCCGCTGCCTCCGGTTGATTCTTCGCAGGATTTACGTTCAGCGATGTGCCTGACGATGGAAGAGATGGGGTTGGTTGTAGAGGCTCACCATCATGAAGTAGGAACAGCAGGCCAAAATGAAATCGCTACCCGCTTTAACACTATGACCAAAAAAGCGGACGAAACCCAGATTTATAAATACGTCGTACATAATGTCGCGCACAATTTTGGCAAAACCGCAACCTTTATGCCAAAACCACTGGTTGGTGATAATGGCTCCGGTATGCACTGCCATATGTCTCTGTCTAAAAACGGTACTAACTTGTTTGCCGGTGACAAATACGGCGGTCTATCTGAACTAGCGCTATTCTACATTGGCGGTATTATCAAACATGCTCGTGCGCTGAACGCGTTTACCAACCCAACAACCAACTCTTATAAACGTTTGGTTCCGGGCTATGAAGCACCGGTGATGCTGGCCTACTCTGCCCGTAACCGTTCAGCATCTATCCGTATTCCCGTTGTCGCCAGCACCAAAGCTCGCCGTATTGAAGTACGTTTCCCTGATCCGGCAGCTAACCCTTATCTGGCATTCGCCGCTCAATTGATGGCTGGCCTTGACGGCATCATCAATAAAATCCATCCCGGTGATGCGATGGATAAAAACCTGTATGACCTACCACCGGAAGAAGCCAAAGAGATCCCCACTGTCGCCTCTTCTCTGGATGAAGCACTGGCAGCGCTGGATGCCGATCGCGAATTCTTGACCCGTGGCGGAGTATTCACCGATGACGCCATTGATGCTTATATTGACTTGAAAAACAGTGAAATAGAGCGTGTCCGTCTGACACCACATCCACTGGAATTTGAACTCTATTACAGTGTGTAATTAGCAGCGCCGTTTCCGCTGATCATTTTTTGTTGCCGTGAAACCTTTAGCCCATCTTCGGATGGGCCCTTTTCCTACCATCTAAATTTCAGGCTTTGACTAGGTTTTACGCTCGAACATGATACAGTGCACCAAAAAAGTGCAGGAGTGTGGATGAAAACGGAAAATCTGCCCGATAGCGGGCAAATATTAAATTCGCTCATTAACAGTGTACTGGTACTGGATACTGATCTCGTCATCCGCTATGCCAACCACGCAGCACTACAATTATTCGCTCAGAGTGCCCGTAAATTATTCGGTACACCTCTTCCAGTACTGTTCAGCTATTTTTCACTGGATACAGAATTGATGCGCTCTAGTCTGGTCAGTGGCCAGAGTTTTACTGATAACGAAGTAACATTAGTGGTTGAGAACCGCTTTCACATTATGTCGCTCAGTGCCCAACCAATTTCCGAGCAGTTCATCTTGCTGGAACTGGCACCTATGGATAGTCAACGCCGGTTAAGCCAAGAGCAGGTACAACAAGCTCAGCAGATAGCCGCACGGGAATTGGTTCGGGGGCTGGCACATGAAATCAAAAACCCCCTTGGTGGGTTGAGAGGAGCCGCACAATTACTGTCAAAAGCACTGCCTGATCCTGCTTTGCAGGAATACACCCAAGTGATTATTGAACAAGCCGACCGATTGCGCCATCTGGTAGACAGATTGCTTGGCCCACAACATCCGGGTGAACGAATTAAACAAAGCATTCATTATGTTGCTGAACGGGTCTCCCAATTAGTCTCGCTGGAAATGCCGGATAACGTCACACTGGTAAAAGATTATGATCCCAGTTTGCCAGAACTGGCCCACTATCCTGATCAAATTGAACAGGTATTGCTAAATATCACCCGTAACGCCTTACAAGCGCTAGAAAAACAGGGGGGAACCATTACCCTCCGCACTCGTACTGCTTTTCAAATTACCTTGCATGGCAAGCGCTATCGTCTGGCTGCCAGAATTGACGTGGAAGATAACGGGCCAGGTATCCCGCCACAAATTCAGGACACCTTGTTTTACCCAATGGTCAGTGCGCATGAAGGCGGAACAGGTCTTGGTCTATCCATTGCTCACAATTTAATAGACCAACACTCCGGCAAAATAGAATTTACCAGTTGGCCGGGGCACACAGCATTTTCTATCTACTTACCAATTAAGAAATAGAGGATAACGATGCAACAGGGAAAAATCTGGATCGTTGATGATGACAGTTCAATCCGCTGGGTACTGGAGCGGGCGTTAAGTAACGCGGGGATGGAATGTACCAGTTTTGCAGACGCGGATAGCGCCCTGACCGCACTAGCCCAAAACACGCCTGATGTACTGATTTCGGATATCCGTATGCCGGGAATGAATGGGCTAAACCTATTGAATAATATCAAACAGAGCAACCCGTTGCTGCCAGTCATCATTATGACCGCTCATTCTGATCTGGATGCTGCGGTCAGTGCTTATCAGCAAGGGGCTTTTGACTACTTACCAAAACCCTTTGATATTGATGAAGCCGTTGCCTTGCTGGAACGAGCACTTAGCCACTCCCGCGATCAGAATCAGCCAACTAAAAACCCGCAGGTCGTCACACCCGTTTCTGACATGATAGGAGAGGCGCCTGCCATGCAGGACGTTTACCGCATTATCGGCCGCCTCTCCCGTTCCTCTATCAGCGTCCTGATTAATGGCGAATCCGGTACCGGAAAAGAGCTGGTGGCCCATGCGCTGCACCGTCACAGCCCACGGGCCAATGAGCCATTTATTGCCCTTAACATGGCAGCCATCCCTAAAGATTTAATTGAGTCAGAGTTGTTTGGTCATGAAAAAGGGGCTTTCACCGGCGCTAATCAAGTACGTCATGGGCGGTTTGAACAGGCTAATCGCGGTTCACTGTTTCTTGATGAAATTGGTGATATGCCTCTGGACATTCAGACCCGTCTGTTACGGGTATTGGCGGAAGGCCAGTTCTACCGAGTTGGCGGTTATGCTCCCGTAAAAGTGGATGTGAGAATTATCGCGGCAACCCATCAGGATCTGGAACGTTTGGTAGAGCAAAGTAAATTCCGTGAAGATCTCTATCACCGCCTCAATGTTATTCGTATGCAATTACCGCCTTTACGTGACAGAGTAGAGGATATCCCTCGCCTGACCCGCCATTTCCTACAACAGACCGCCAAAGAGTTGGGCGTAGAAACAAAGATTCTCCATCCTGACGCAGAAATGGCCTTAATGCGCTTACCCTGGCCGGGCAATGTTCGCCAGTTGGAAAATATCTGCCGTTGGCTGACAGTCATGGCAGCAAGCCAAGAGGTACTGGTACAAGATTTGCCGCCTGAATTATTTGAAACTCATCATACCGAAATCGACACAACAACATCTGTAAATACCGTACCGGCAAATACGACAGCTACAAATACAACACCGGAAAACTGGCCGCAGCTACTTGCCCAGTGGGCAACAAGCGCCTTGGAAAACGGTCAGCAGGATCTGCTATCCGAAGCATTACCGTTATTGGAGCGTACCTTACTTGATTGTGCCCTTAAGCATACCAAAGGCCATAAACAAGAGGCAGCACGATTGCTAGGTTGGGGACGCAATACTATTACACGGAAGTTAAAAGAACTTGGGTTGGAGTAAGGAGATAATATCTCCATCCCTATAACCATTTTGTGGAATTTAATATATCAGATTCCCCATTAGCAGGATTAAATAACCGATCTCGATCACACTTTATACTATCCATTCAGACAAGGACACAATACTACACTAAAGCCGATGTCACTATTATTCCTGGCACGGGTAATACCGCTGGAATAAAAAAGCGACGTTGACAAAGTTTTTAGATTGATTAATCAAACCAGTGTTGAAATGCAGACAGTAAAACCACTTGATATAAAATTTTAGGGATCGTTATAACTGATTGACTAGCTGTATTATATCTGATAAAACCAGTATCAAGCGTGATTAATTTACGATCAATCGAGATAATAGAATCGACAAAAGGCAAGATTGAGCAGTATCTATCACCTTCCAGTTGAAGACGACAATTTTGTCCAAGAAACGGCGTATCTGAAAGAATAGCGCTTCCTGATAAGGAGAAACCCAATAACCTCAGAAATCCTGATGTACCTCATTGAGAATGTGTGACGCACTACCAACGTAGTTATATGCAGCTAACTTAACCCTGACCAAAGTTACAGGGGTATATTGAGTAATAACCTAATTTAAAAAAACCACAACCTCGGTTGTGATTTAGATTCAAACCAGTAATTATAGGGTTGGTTTAAAATAATGAAATGGTGTCGGATTATTATGGCAGTTATTTTGTTTTATTCTCTTTTCGTTGGTATGATGCAAGTATTGTCGCTTAATTTTTATGTTTTTCATGATTATTTTGGCTGGTGGAAAATTCCAGCCAAAGTGGCCGCTGCTATAGCCTCTCTTTACGTTTTTGTTCTACTTGTTAAGTTTTTGCCTCTTATTATTGTTATTTTTATATGTAGCTTGGTTATGGTGGTAAATGTATGGCATTGGTCATTATGGATTTCGATCCTTATACTTATTTGGCCGGTTATTGTTGTCTTGTCTTATTGCGTACTAACCAAAAGCCTGAAATATAATACATCAGACTAGTACTACAACCATAATTCTCTTTCCCAACAGACAATACATTCATAGAAAAGCTTAAATCATACTATTTCTCAGTATTGTAATTATCAGAAAAAATACAATCTCACACTGGAGCTGGCTACAAAGAATAACGGAACTTCATTACACATGTTGATTATTTTTTATAGAATAAATCAAAATATTTGGAATTTATATTTTATTTTACGGAAACCAATATCTGACATTGTACTTTTTTAGTGAATTTTTGTTACTTGATTGATATAGTTATTTTTATATAAATATGTTATCTTAATTTTTATTAATTAAGATAACATATGGATGACAGAGGTACATTAATGCAACAAATAAATAATGCTCTAGTTAATAGCTCAGTTATAGCTGAGGACAAACTAACTGTAATGATGATATTCTGCTTTCAATTATTATCATCTACAAATACAGATGAAGTTAATATGCATATCTCTGATGGTAGGGTATTAACACTGAAATTCGAAGAAAATTTAATTAATCATTGATTTGGAGCTTATGTATGGAATCTAGTATCGAAAATGACCTCTGGAAAGAGGTAGATCGGCAAAATGATTTGCTTTGGAGAATAGAAGAAGCTAAGCGTGTAGCGGGCCTCAGTCTCGAAAGGGCAGTAAATGACACTATAGAATTAGGTGAAGAGGTCGTAGATACTATAGGCTTAGGTATGAGACGTAAGCTCTGGCAACTTTCATATTTTTTTGACGGTTATGAAGATGTATACGGAAGGATAAAAGAAGAAGATCACAGAATGAAATTAAATCTGATGGATCTTAAAAATGAAAATAAAAGAAAATTCATTTCGAGAATAACAGAAATATATGTTGATGAAGTATTTAAAGGTAATGAAGAAAAGGAAAAAGAAAGAATATATGGAAAAATATTAAAATTTTCCGCTAAAGTGACAATAGGTAAATCAATTAAATTAAGTGTATCAGCTATAATAGCAGAAGCCATATATTTAAATTTAATTAAAAAAACCATAGTGAAAAATGTAGCCAAGCGATTTATAAGTGGATTATTAAATATTGCCCAATTTTATGGATATTATGAGAAAGCATCAATATCAGCAAATAGACTTAAAATAACATGTCCACAACTCTATTGGGCTTTGTATTTTCAAAAACTGGAAATGTTATATTTTATAGTTGAACCTGAATTAGAAAAAGGAATTTATTTAATAGAAGGATTTAGGAATAAGCAGGTCAGCGAAGAAGAAGTTGCACGTGTACTTGCACATATGATGGGTGATTGAATTTATATATGAAAAATAAAACATTTAGTAAAGGGTGGTTCAAAAATCTTTTTTATGTATTTATTAAAGAATTATTGTGGTCAAATATGCCCGTTGTAGCCATTTTTATATGGGGGATTGTATCAGTGTATTTCTTCCCCGATGAATGGTGGATTGCATCTTTAATAGGAAGTATTGTAATTGTTGTTCTATTTCTTGTTCTCACATATTTAAGTGAAAGAAAAAAAAGCTAAGCATATATGCTTAGCTTTAATTTTTAATAAATTCGTTCATCCCATATACTATAGGCTGATGTTCCTGCTGTTACATGGTTCCATGTAATGGATTTATATTTAAGAAAAATTTTCTCATACGGCATTAACTCATTACTATTAATTGAATTTGGATAAGTACAGGAAATATCAACAATAGTTGCTTCTGTAATTTTTACTTCATAAAAAATCTCTGACTGCCCTGTCTGACTTGTCCTATAAAAAATAAAAACACCATTCAATGATTCGTTAGAATCTATAGCCATAGCCAACAATGGGGATGATTTATCAATAGGCTTGATAAATTGTATGGGATGATGACTTACGTTCTAGTTACGAGTTATTGCGTGATTTAGACTGAGTACCTGTATTTGATCTTCATGTCCTTTTTGGTATCGATTCCCTATAGAATCGAGGGTTGAGCATCCAGCTGATATTAAGCCTTGTTTCTTACCATTTAATGTTAGATAAATCATGTATGACATAAAGATTACCATCCTAGTTTTTTATTCAAATGATGTTAACTCGATATTTGGGCTAAAGAAAAAAGTAACTTAACATATAAAAAAACTTATGAATACCGGAAGGATTTTTTCAGTGAAAAGTTAACTGTGTTTCCCTCCAAAACATAGCTCACGAGCAGTTAAAATCACATACTCGGCCCATAATTACGATAAGGTTTATTTTTCAGCGCCGGTTGCTCTAACTTCTGCTACCTTATCGCTTGTTCTGTTTGTAAAAACTCTCAAACTGTTGGAGCTGCGCTGTCCATTCGGTCACACAATTGTTTAAGTAATCGACTTGTTTCAACAACGTGACGTTTTCTTCCGAGGCTCACTCGAACATGTTTTGCAAGGAGAACTCTATTTACGATTTTGTATAATTGCCCTTTTATTTAAATAGATATATACCTGTGCTCATTGAAACTGCTTGATTTTCGCCCAAATGAGGTTCAGGGTATCCGTCATGAAAATATTCATTACCGATGAACAAAAAGCCGAACTTGAACACCTCCATCACACCTGCCGTGA
>NZ_CAWNXG010000037.1:0-50223 GCF_963878145.1 Photorhabdus sp. S10-54
GTATACTACGCTTTTCGCCCGCAGAGTCAAGCGCTTATTGCCGCTTTCTCTGCCCGACCTCACAATGTTTATCAGCGTTGTGTCGGTCAGTGGTGGCGCATTATAGGGCGTTCTTTGGCGCTGGCAATACTTATTTTGAAAAAAATTAACGATCGATGATTATTTCATCAAATTTAACTTAAGTTATCAATTTTTCTAGTTTTGAAAATCCATATTCCTGCAAAACGGGGATTAATGCATCAGTATCAGCATTCACTTTCATACAATAAGCAAGACTATCTGCTGAAGTGCAAACAAGATTATTCTGATGTTTAACCAACCAAGCCGTTCTTCGAGCAATAGCAACACCAGAATCAATTAAACGCGTGCCATCAGGTAATATCTGAACTAATTCTTCTGCTAATAGTGGAAAATGGGTACAACCCAATACCACTGTATCAGGTGGTTTTTTCATTCTAAGCCACGGTTTCAGTATCTTTTTTAAAATATCGGAAGAAACCTTACCACCATGCAGTTTAATTTCAGCTAATTCTACTAATTCAGAAGAACCTATAGATTCAATCCTGCAACCTGTCGCAAACTTTTCGATAAGTTCTTTTGTATAGGAACGATTAACTGTTGCTCTAGTCGCCAATAATCCAACGACACCATTACGAGTTAACTTTGCAGCAGGTTTTATCGCTGGAACCACACCAACAACCGGAAAGCTGAACCGCTCACGTAGAGCTGGCAAGCTGACTGTACTGGCAGTGTTACATGCAATAACCACTATTGTCAGAAGGTGTTTTTGCTGAACAGCACCAACAATTTGAACGACTCGTTCAACAATAAACTCTTCCGATTTTTCACCATAAGGGAATGCTTCGTTATCAAAAACATATATATAATGGAGATCTGGTAATAATTGTCGGATCTCTTGGTAAATAGATAAGCCGCCTACCCCAGAATCAAACACTAAAACTGTTGGGCGTGCGGCTTTATTTAAATCAGAAGTTATAGCTCCCAGTGAGGTAGTATTCACGTCCTGGAATGCGATAGCCATAAACTGTCTCGTAATCTTTATCAAGCAGGTTGGCTATTCTAGCACGAATTGTCAGATAAGAAGTGACTGGATATGAAACTGTTAAATCCCAAAAGCTGGCGCCACCTAATTTCACACTCTTAGCCGGGAATGTACTGAAATCCTTGTCATAACGCCGCCCTAGATATTGATAAGTTAACCCCCAATCAAAATCATATAACTGCCAGTCAAGTTGATATTTCACTTGCTGCTTCGCACGACGAACTAAAATTTCATTAGTTTCACTATTACGGGGGTCAATATACTGTATTGTCAATTGATGCTGAAATATGCCAGTGTCTATTAAGCTAGTCCACTCAACACCTTTAATTTTTGCTTTACCAATATTGTAGTAGCGACTATTTGCATAATCGATCAATTGCTCAATCTCATTGCGATATACAGTCAGACGCCAATTTAGCTGGCCTGTGACGCCTTCAATACCGCCTTCCCATTGTTTACTTTCTTCCGGCTTCAAATCATGATTACCACCAAAACCATACATCTGGCTAAGCGTTGGAGCCTTAAATGCCGTACCATAAGAAGCGATCAAGCGATAATCTTTAATAAACTCCCAACCTAAACTGGCTTGCCATGTAGTATTCCAGCCAGCTTCTGAATGTTTATCTGAACGAATTGCGCCTTCTAAAATAAAATCTTTCAGCTGTTGCTGTGCTGTCAGATACATTCCTGTATTACGTACCGTTTTACTCTTCGGAATATAACTGGTTCCAGCTTCTATCGATTGTTCTTGGAAATCCACACCGGTACTGACCATGCCCTGATATAGCTGAAAAGTATTCCCCCATTGCAAGTTATATTGTTCAGAATCATTAAGGCTAGCAGACTTATCATAGCGTCCATATTGAGGATCAAAGTTATAATCTTTTGTATGACTATAACTGGTAATTAACTGGGATGAGTAGATCCCTTGGTTAAATCTGACTCCCATGTCATAGTGGCGGCTATAAAGTTCACGAGTATCCGGTCTGGCATATGGATAGCTCCAATTAATATCCGCATCATAAGATGTTCTATTGTTATAGCCATAAGCTCGAACAAATCCACTGACTTGCTCATTAAATTTTTGATCGACTCCCAACCAAAGCATTTTGCTCATGAAGCCATCACGATCAGGTTGTCTAAAACCACCGGTATTACCATCAGCAACAACATCGTATCCTTTGGTATAAGTATAGTTAGCTGCTGCTGTCAGAACTGTATTTTCAGCTATCGTTTGTTGAGTTGCACCATCATAAGTTTGATAACCATGTGAGCCGATACCTACATTAAAGCTGGTTCCTGGTTTCTCTCTGGTAGTGATGATATTAATAACACCACCAATAGCATCAGAACCATAAACAGCAGAACGTGGTCCACGGATATATTCAATTTTCTGAACCAATGATACAGGTATTTGGCTTAAATCAGAGGAGCCACTGATGCCCGCTTGATTCAAACGTATTCCATCCATCAATACCAATACATGACTAGCATGAGTACCACGTATAAACAAAGAGCTTAACTGTCCAATACCTCCATGCCGCGCAATATCAACACCGGGTAGACGACGCAAAATATCGGCTACACTATTTGGCTGCCAACGATCAATTTCATCCCGTGTTACAACAGTATAAGGAGCCAGTATGCTTGATACCGGCTGTTTAAAACGACTCGCTGTCACAACCAATGAATCCTGCGACTCCACCGCAACAGAAGCTTGATTCCAACCAGAAATTACCATGATTGAAACAGTGGATAATAATAACCGCTTTTTATTTATCATGAGAGAAAACATCCCACAATTTATTGTTAGAAGGACACGCTACGATGAAGCGTTGAACCTATTCATAGTTGAACCTATTCATAATAGTAAGCATAGACAGGATCGTGTATGAGTAATAAGAAAACTGGACATTCTTTGCTCTTCCCCTACAATTTTGCCCGAAAATTTTTCTTACTACAGATATAAGAGAACAAACATAATGCAAAATCTCCTGCCAACGGAAAGCTATGAACAGCAACTGACGGATAAAGTCAGCCGTTTAAAAAACATGATGGCGCCTTTCCAACCCCCGGGGCCAGAGGTTTTCCGCTCACCGCTATCTCATTACAGAATGCGAGCAGAATTTCGAATCTGGCATGAGCAGGATGATTTGTACCATATTATGTTCGATCAACAGACGAAACAGCATATTCGCCTTGTTCAATTCCCTGTCGCCAGTAAGTTAATCAACAAAATGATGGTAGTATTAATTGACTCCATTAGATCTGAACAGATCTTACGTCATAAGCTATTTCAAATTGATTATCTGTCTACTTGCAGTAATAAAATCCTTGTTTCTCTGCTTTATCACAAAAAATTGGGTGATGAATGGACACAACAGGCATTAAGACTGCGTGAAGCGTTAAGAAATAAAGGATTTGACGTTGAGTTAATTGGCAGAGCCGCTAAAACCAAAATCACATTGGATCATGATTATATTGATGAGGTTTTACCTGTTGCAGGCCGAAAAATGATTTATCGCCAGGTGGAAAACAGCTTCACCCAACCAAATGCTAGCGTCAATATTCATATGCTTGAATGGGCAATTAATATTACCAAAGATTCAAAAGGTGATTTACTTGAGCTCTATTGTGGTAATGGCAATTTCTCTCTGGCATTAGCTCAAAATTTTGAACGAGTATTGGCAACAGAAATTGCCAAGCCATCCGTTGCTGCCGCTCAATACAACATTGCAGCCAACGGTATTGATAATGTACAAATTATCCGAATGTCAGCAGAGGAGTTCACCCAAGCAATGAATGGTGAACGCGAATTTAATCGCCTTCAGGGAATCAATTTAAAAAGCTATCAATATGAAACTATCTTTGTCGATCCGCCACGTAGCGGCCTTGATGAAAAAACGCTTGAGATGGTCCAAACATATCCACGGATTCTTTATATTTCCTGTAACCCGGAAACCCTTTGCCATAATCTGAAAACATTAACCCAAACGCATAAAATTAGCCATCTGGCCCTGTTTGATCAGTTTCCTTATACTCATCATATGGAATGCGGCGTGCTTCTGGAAAAATTAAACTGATACTTGACGAATATATAAAACAAAAACGCCGGCAGATAGATTTCTCCGGCGTTTTTCAACAATTAATGACAATTTTCTGTAATTGCCTGGTTTTTACGAATTTTTACCTTTCTGTAAATCCAAAATACCAGTACGGTACCCATTACTGCGGGCAGAAAATTAGAGCCAATTTCAGGGTATTCAACCCTGATAATCGCACTATAACTAAATAATCCTAAGAGGAAACAAGCAACAACTAACTTAGGCATCCCATCTGGCATTGAATAATTTAAATAGCGCTGATGGATACAATAAATTGATAAAATCAGTGTTATCAATGGGAAAACTGAAAAAGAAACAACTGAGCTAAAAACTGCTGAAAACGTTCCATTCGTTGCTAATCCGACAATAAAAGCGAGTAACAATGTACTTTTGTCCTGGCGATATTGTTCCATCATTGCGTTCTCCTCCTTCATAGTTATTTAAGTTTAGGGTTCGGTGGGTTCATTTCTTTGCGATACCAATAATATGCACCTTTAGCAATCATCCGTAGCTGCAAGACTAAACGTTCTTCTAAACGCTGTCTTTTCTCCAAATCAATATCCAATGCTTCTGCACCGGCACTGAATACTATTGTTACCATTGCCTCTGCCTGCACCTCAGTAAAATGCCTCGGCATACAGCTTTCCTGTTCTAAATAGTCTGCCAGTTCAGCAATAAAATGTTGGATTTCCCGTGCGACAGCGGCACGAAATTCAGCAGAAGTCCCCGAACGTTCACGTAATAATAATCGGAATGCATTTGGATTATTACCGATAAATTCCATAAAAGTTGAAACAGATGTGCGGATGACACTGCCACCTTTAGCAATACGTTGTCGAGCTTGCCTCATTAACTGACGTAGCATCAAACCACTTTCATCCACCATAGTCAGCCCAAGCTCATCAACATCGCGGAAATGACGATAAAATGAAGTAGGTGCAATACCTGCTTCACGGGCGACTTCACGCAAGCTAAGGCTGGTAAAACTCCTTTCGGCACTCAACTGGCTGAAAGCAGCTTCAATCAGTGAACGACGAGTTTTTTCTTTCTGTTTCGCTCTGATGCCGATAATGTTACTCACACGAATCCTGACTCTTTATCTGAACTACATGTTAGGAAATATACCAAATTTTAACGCGTTTGCCGTAATGATATGCTTGTCATGTCATTTATAATGATCCATGTCATTTTCTCAGCGCATTTTCTTATTAGATATTAAGATGATAAAAGTGACTACGCGTAGTCAGAAAATCATTAAGGGGGCATTCCCCCTTTGTTAATTCGATCGTTAGATAATTATTTATTTTCCAAAAACTTCATGGTATCAGCATAGCGGGTAAAACTATGTTCAATTCACCCTAAACGATGACATAAACTCCTTATGAGGATTGGGTTATTAAGTCAACCGATGTTAATATAGCGTTGTAATTTTGTGTAAAAACAGGTCTCTCCTCTATGCAACATATTCATTTTGACGCCATTGTCATTGGTTCTGGTCCCGGTGGAGAAGGAGCAGCAATGGGATTGGTGAAACAGGGTAAAAGCGTTGCTGTTATTGAACGCTATAATAATGTCGGCGGTGGTTGTACTCATTGGGGTACCATCCCGTCGAAAGCCCTCCGCCACGCCGTCAGTCGTATTATTGAATTTAACCAAAACCCTCTGTACAGTGATAATTCCCGCGTTCTTCGCTCTTCATTTGCTGAAATCTTACGCCGTGCTGAAATGGTAATTAATCAGCAAACTAGAATGCGTCAAGGATTTTACGAACGTAATGGGTGTCGTATGTTTTCCGGAGAAGCAACATTCATTGATGACCACCGGGTGAGTGTGCGCTATGCTGACGATAGCCACGATATTTTAAGCGCAGATAAGATTATTATCGCAACTGGTTCTCGCCCATATTGTCCGCCAGATGTCGATTTCACTCACTCCCGTATTTATAACAGCGATTCCATTCTGAAATTGGATCATGAACCACGGCATGTCATTATTTACGGTGCCGGAGTGATTGGTTGCGAATATGCTTCAATCTTCCGTGGATTAGGCGTAAAAGTTGATTTAATTAACACTCGTAATCACTTACTCGCTTTCCTTGATCAAGAGATGTCAGATGCACTTTCTTACCATTTCTGGAATAGCGGTATAGTAATCCGCCACAATGAAGAATATTCTAAAATTGAAGGTGTTGATGATGGTGTTATCGTTCACCTTAAATCCGGTAAAAAAGTCAAAGCTGACTGTCTGCTTTATGCTAATGGTCGAACAGGTAATACGGATACTTTAGGGCTAAAAAACGTTGGTCTGGAAGCAGATAGCCGCGGTTTACTGAAAGTTAATAAGATCTATCAAACCAGCAACGAAAATATCTACGCTGTAGGAGATGTTATCGGCTATCCAAGCCTAGCCTCAGCTGCTTATGATCAAGGCCGAATTGCCGCCCAAGCGATGACGAAAGGAAACGCCGAAGTTCATCTGATTGAAGATATTCCAACGGGTATCTATACCATTCCTGAAATTAGCTCTGTAGGTAAAACCGAACAACAATTAACAGCAATGAAAGTGCCTTATGAAGTTGGACGCGCACAATTTAAACATCTTGCACGCGCACAAATTGCGGGGATGAACGTAGGAAGCCTGAAAATACTGTTCCACAGAGAAACAAAAGAGATTCTTGGCATTCATTGTTTCGGGGAACGTGCGGCTGAAATTATTCATATCGGCCAAGCGATTATGGAACAAAAAGGTGAAAGTAATACTATCGAATATTTCGTCAATACTACTTTCAACTATCCAACTATGGCTGAAGCCTATCGTGTCGCAGCTTTAAACGGGCTTAACCGGCTATTTTGATTGCCCGTAATAAGTGCCCATTTTAGCTCTAATAGCCTCTGCTAGTTGCTCATAGCGACCACGCAGAGGTGAACCAGGACGATAAATCAAAACAACAGACCGCTTAGGTTCAGGGCTGCCACACTCCAGATAACAGACGCCATCACGTTTTTTCTCTTGTGGTACTGCCAGATCAGGCAATAAGGTTATTCCGCTACCGGCAGCAACCATATTACGCAGGGTTTCCAAACTGGTTGCACGAAAATGGGTATCTTCCTTCGCGCCCGCCTGAAAACAGAACCCCATTGCCTGATCACGCAAGCAATGACCATCTTCTAACATCAACAATTTTTCACCTGCCAATTCATCCATAGCGATTTTTTTACGCTCTGCCCAAGAATGGCCATCATAGATAGCTAGTTTCATGGGTTCTTCAAACAATGGCACTTCAATGAAAGCTCTTGTCTCCTTAACCATTGCCAGAATCGCACAGTCCAATTTGCCACTATCCAACTGGGCTAACAGACTTTGAGTCTGGGCTTCATATAGATACATTTCCAACTTAGGAAACAAACTATGAAGCCCAGGGATAATATGAGGCAACAGATATGGACCAATTGTCGGGATCAAACCAATATGCAGAGGACCAGACATGTTTTCCCCTTGAAGTGACGCCATTTCCTGCAAAATCCTCACCTCGCGGAGAACTGTTCTGGCTTGTTCTACTAATAACATCCCTTGTTGCGTGAACAAAACTTTACGGCTGGTGCGCTCCAATAACATGACACCCAGATCATCCTCAAGCTTACGAATTTGCCCGCTTAACGTAGGCTGGCTAACGTGGCAAGAATCAGCAGCACGGCGAAAGTGCCGATGCTCCGCAAGCGCCACAAGATATTCCAGATCGCGGATATTCATTCCCACCTCAACATATTTAATATAAATGATAGAAACTACCAATAGATAATTATATCAATGTGAGGAAAAGACTATCAGATAATCCTTAAGAACTTATATATAAAGCTCTCATTTATTTTACAGGGGATAAATTAATCCCCCTACTATTATGATGACTAACTTAATTTTAGCCTCTGCTTAGCCTCTGCAATCGCTTTCATAACCTGTTTTTGCGACACTCCTCCCTTTGCAAGGCGTTTGTCCAGACAAGATTGCAAAGACAAAATATCATATACATCTTCAGTAATTGCACTACTGAACTTCTGCAACTCTGCCAATGACAACGCTTCCAATGCCTGCCCCTGGGCAAGCGCCATAATCACAATTTCCCCAACAATATGGTGAGCTTCTCGGAATGGAACACCTTTTGCAACCAAATAATCAGCTAATTCGGTCGCGTTAGCATAACCCTGTTTAGCTGCTTCCGCACAACGTGAACGCCTGACCTGAATACCATCTAACACCAACGCGGACATATGTAAACAATCCAGCCAAGTATCCAGCGCATCGAATAACCCTTCTTTATCCTCCTGCATATCTTTATTGTAGGCTAGCGGCAAACCTTTCAAGGTCATCATCATACCGGTCAATGCCCCCTGCACCCGGCCACATTTCCCACGAATTAACTCCAGTGCATCCGGGTTTTTCTTCTGTGGCATCAGAGAAGAACCGGAAGTGACTCGATCTGACAGTTCAATAAACCCGGCTTCACCGCTATTAAAGAAAATTAGGTCTTCCGCAAAGCGGGAAAGATGGATCATACTGATACTGGCATTAGATAACAGTTCCAATACATGGTCACGATCTGAAACGCTATCCAAGCTGTTACGCGTCGCAGAAACAAAACCTAGCCATGATGCTAGTTGTTCGCGGTCAATATCATAAGCGGTTCCAGCCAATGCACCACACCCAAGCGGGCTGGTATCCAGCCGTTTCAAAGTATCCTGTAACCGACTTTCATCACGGACCAACATTTCTACATATGCCAAGCACCAGTGAGCAAATGTGATAGGCTGCGCTCTTTGCAGATGGGTATAGCCCGGCATCACTGCATCCTGATTATTCTCCGCAGTAATCACCAATGCCTGCTGTAACTCCACAATTGCCTGATAGAGATGTGAAATGTATTCTTTACACCAAAGTTTGAGATCTGTTGCCACCTGATCGTTACGGCTACGACCAGTGTGGAGTTTCTTACCCAGATCGCCAACTTTACTGATCAACTGCCCTTCTACCCAACTATGGATATCCTCTGCACCACTTTGCAAGATGGCTTGTGGGTTAGCCTGAACCTCATTCAACAATTCATTTAATGCCAGCTCCAGTCTTTGTTGTTCTTCAACGGTCAGCACACCAACCGTTATCAACGCTTTCGACCATGCAACTGAACCGGTAATGTCCTGTTCCGCCAACCGGTAATCAAAGCGAAGTGAATCGTTAAATTGTTTGAACCGTCGATCTGCTTTCTGACTGAAACGCCCGCCCCAGAGTGCCATATTTTCGTTCCTGATTATCTGATGTCTGAGTGATTGATTACCTTTCATAAACAGCAATTTCATTCGCAACATGGAGATAATAGACTCGATAAATCAAATACAAGGATGAATTCACGATCTGGTCATTACCTCCATAACTACGAACGATGAAATTACTCTTTACTATTTAATGCCCGAATGCGCGAAGGGAGAGAATACAGACGGATAAATCCCGCTGCATGGCTGTGATCGTAAACCTCATCTTCACCAAACGTTGCAAACGCTTCAGAATAAAGGCTATTTGTTGATTTTTTCTGGATCGCTGTTACCTGACCTTTATAGAGTTTCAGTACTACTTCACCGCTGACATCCGCAGCCAACGCCTCAGCCGCGGCCTGAATAGATTGACGTAGCGGGGCAAACCAACGTCCGTCATAAACGACATAAGACATTTCTAGCCCAAGCTGCTGACGCCATTTAAAGCTATCACGGTCCAGAACCAGTTGTTCAACACCACGCAACGCAGCCATCATGATGGTTCCTCCCGGCGTCTCATAACAACCACGAGATTTCATTCCCACCAGCCGGTTTTCCACGATATCGATACGGCCGATACCATGTTTTACTCCCAAAATGTTCAGCGCTTCAAGGCATTGATATGGAGACATCACCTTGCCGTTAACCCCAACAACCTCGCCTTTCTCAATAGTGACACTGACCAATTCAGCTTCATCTGGTGCTTCTTCTGGATCGACTGTCCACACCCAACAATCTTTATTGGATGCATTCCAAGTACTTTCCAGTACGCCACCTTCGGTAGAGATATGCCACGCATTCTCATCACGGCTGTAAATTTTCTCCAATGTTGCGGTAGTTGGAATATCTCGCGCTTTCAGATAATCCAGCAACGCTTCACGGGAACGCAAATCCCACTCTCTCCACGGTGCAACTACTTTTAGCTGGGGGGCTAATGCCGTATAAGTGCTTTCAAACCGAACCTGATCGTTACCCTTACCTGTTGCACCATGAGCAAGTGCATCTGCTCCCACTTTCAGTGCCAATTCAACCTGTGCTTTAGCAATAATGGGGCGTGCCATTGAAGTGCCCAACAAATAGCTACCTTCATACAGAGCACCGGTTTTCAGTACCGGATAAACATAATCTTTAATGAATTCCTCACGCAGATCCACAACGTGACATTCTGATGCGCCAGAACGCAAAGCTTTCTGCTCCACGCCTTCCAAATCTTCACGGCTTTGCCCCACATCGGCAACAAACGCAACAACTTCACAGTTGCCATAATGTTCCTTCAGCCAAGGAATAATGGCAGAAGTATCCAGACCACCAGAATAGGCAAGAACGATTTTTTTAATATCTTTAGTATGCATGAAGTTACCCTTTGAAATTCCGTTGTTATTTATCAGCAAAGATTTGCCGAAAATTAATCAAACTTAATTTAAGCCAGAATACGAGTACCGACGGGAACACCGTTAAATAGATCGGTCAGTTGATCTGCATGACGCCAACTGGCGATATCTACCGGACGATCTAATGTCCTAGCTGCATCTAAAGCGGCATTCACCTTCACAATCATGCCGTCAGTAATGATGCCGTGGGCAATAAGTTGTTCTGCTTTCTCAACATTTATGTCAGGGATTCTCTGCCCTTTACCATCCAAAATACCACTAACATCAGAGAGCAATACCAAATCAGCACCTAGCGTCTGAGCTATCGCCGTTGCTGCCTGATCGGCATTCACATTCATCAGCTCCCCTTTATCCGTTACACCAATTGAGCTGATAATGGGCATATAACCCGCATCCAATAACATTTTCAGCAACTTAGCATCGCCCGGCATCGCTTTCCCCACATGCCCCAACTCTTCACTCAGTTGGGAAACCATGACCACATTACCATCTCCTAAATATAATCCAACTGATGCAAGTTGATATTTAGTCGCCCACGACAACAAGGTCTTATTGGCGATACCAGCCAATGCGCCAGTGATAATTCCAATCTGATCAGCGGGTGTTACTCGTAATCCTTGTTCCTTCACTATCGGTAGCTGCAACTTCTGCATCAGCTCATCCACCAGATAACCACCACCATGAACAACAACCAACTGACGTTCGTGTGTTTGCCGATATTCCTGCAATGCAGTAAACACGCGTTCCAATGCTTCTTCATTGTCCAATAACACGCCACCTAACTTTATGACTAAAGGTTCCATCTGCTCTACTCCTTCACGTCAACCATTAAAGTAATGCCTGAGTTTCTTCAAACCCAAAACGTATATTCATACACTGAACTGCCTGAGCTGCCGCGCCCTTCAAAAGATTATCCTCAGTACCCACAACAATCAGATGGTCACCCTCTACAACAAAACCGATATCACAGAACGGTAACCCAACAACGGATTTCAATGCTGGCACCCCTTTGCTGTAAAGCCTTACCAATGGCTTATCTTTGTATGCTTGCCGATACACCTCATCTATCTGTTCTGCGGTAACACCCGGCTTCAATTTACAGGTAATTGTGGCAAGAATACCCCGCGCGAAATTGCCAAGATGTGGAGTAAAAATCACCCTGGTTCCCAGATGCTCCTCAATCTCCGGTTGATGACGATGGGTAAATATTCCATAAGGTTGCAAACTGATTTCGCAGAAGCTGTTGGTCATGCTGGCTTTCCGACCTGCTCCACTTACACCACTAGTAGCATTAATCACCGGCCAATGGCTGGTATCCAGCAAACTATTTTCCAACAGCGGTTTCAGGGAGAGTTGAGAAACTGTTGGGTAACATCCCGGTACAGCAACTAATTGGGCCTGTTTGATTTTTTCAGCCTGCCATTCGGCAAGTCCATATACTGCTTGTGCTAACCATTCAGTATGCTTATGTTTGAATCCGTAGTATTGTTGATAAATCTGAGCATTTTGTACGCGGTAGGCACCAGAGAGATCAAATACAGTGCAACCTGCTGCCAGAAATAACGGCGCAATGTCATGACTAACTTCATGGGCGGTGGCAAGGAAAACCACATCAATCCCTTTAGCAGCATTAATAATATCAGTCAGCGGTTGCAGCGGTAGATCAACAATGCCTTTATACTGTGGATGTAAATCTGAGAAGCATTTATCTGCATCAACGCTCTGAGCAGAAACCATGAGTCTAATCAGATTCGTATGCGGATGACGATGCAGATATGCTGCCAGTTCTGCTCCGGTGTAACCACTTGCACCAACAACCAGCGTATTCAACATAGGATATCTTTACCTTATGCTCAGTATTCAAACGGGATAATGTATTTTTATTCAAAAAAAATGCATGAATATTGATACTATCATGAATAAAGGCTGTCAACAGTGAATATTAAATTACCTCCATTTATTGAGCTATTTCGGCAATTAATCGCGACTCCATCTATCAGCGCCACCGATGTCAGTATTGACCAAAGTAACGAGTCTCTCATCAACCTACTGGCAAGTTGGTTGAAAGAAATTGGTTTCGAGATTGAGATACAGCCCGTCCCCGAAGCCCTCGGAAAATACAATCTACTAGCAACATTGGGGAGTGGCCCGGGTGGATTACTCTTATGTGGACACACTGATACCGTACCCTTTGACGAAGGACTCTGGACGAAAGATCCTTTCACCCTGACAGAGCGCGATAACAAACTGTACGGTTTAGGTACAACAGACATGAAAGGCTTTTTCGCCTTTATTATTGATGCGTTACGGGACATTAATGTCAGTAAAATAACCCGTCCGCTGCACATTCTGGCAACCGCAGATGAAGAGACAACAATGGCAGGAGCCCGCTATTTTGCCGCAAGTACTACTATCCGACCAGATTTCGCTATTATCGGTGAACCCACTTCATTGCATCCTATCTGCGCACATAAAGGACATTTATCGAACGCTATCCGCATTGTTGGCCAATCCGGGCATTCCAGTGATCCAGACCGTGGTATAAACGCCATTGATTTGATGCACGAATCTATTGGTCACCTGATTGAACTACGCAATATACTAAAAGAGCGTTACAACAATCCGGCGTTTGCCATTCCATATCCAACTATGAATTTCGGCTATATTCACGGAGGTGACGCAGTAAACCGTATTTGTGCCCATTGTGAATTGCATATGGATATTCGCCCGTTACCGGGACTAACGTTACAGGATCTGAACGGACTGTTAAATGAAGCGCTGGAACCGGTGAAGCAACGCTGGCCTGGCCGCTTAACTATCGATGAATTACATTCCCCTATTCCCGGTTATGAATGCCCAACCGATCACAAGATGGTTGACGTGATTGAGAAACTGCTAGGCCGCAAAGCTGAAACGGTCAACTACTGTACCGAAGCACCATTCATTCAGAAAGTATGCCCAACTTTAGTCCTTGGCCCTGGTTCTATTGAACAGGCACATCAACCGGATGAGTTCATTGATATGTCATTTATTAAACCCACCAGAAAGATAATTTCTCAGTTAATAGATCATTTTTGTCTAAGCAATAATTAATTGTTTTACTCGTCCCCCAAAAGTCAGGGGGACTCAAGCATCATAACAATTAACAAAAGTACTCTTCCCAAGCTTTCTGATACATAAGTAATACTTATAGACCATAGCCTACCATTAAATTTTAGAAATTTCACCCAAACTGATTATTTTCTGATATGAATATGAGGGCTTAGGGTCAATGCAACACTGTGGCGCCACAAAAAATAACTTCCCGCCACTTAAATGAAATTTTTCTACAGGAACAGAATCAACATCCTGCCAGCAATAAAGGCTAAGAGTCACATGAACCAACAATATTCTGCAATGCGTAGTAATGTCAGCATGCTAGGTAAGCTGCTCGGAGACACGATCAAAGAAGCTTTAGGGGAAGATATTCTCGATAAAGTTGAGACTATCCGCAAATTATCCAAATCGTCCCGCGCAGGTAATGAAGCACACCGCCAGCAGCTATTATCTACATTGCAAAACCTATCTAATAATGAACTGCTGCCAGTTGCCCGTGCTTTCAATCAATTTCTCAACCTGACAAACGTCGCAGAACAATATCACAGTATCTCCCCGCATGGTGAAGCTGCCAGCAACCCCGTTGCGTTAGCGAAATTATTCACCCACTTAAAAGAAAAAAATTTCAGTAACGACGATCTGAAAAAAGCGGTAAATGAACTGTCTATTGAACTGGTTCTCACCGCTCACCCAACTGAAATCGCTCGTCGTACATTGATCCATAAACTGGTAGCCGTTAACACCTGTCTATCGCAACTTGATCACGATGATCTGGCGGATTATGAGCGTAATAACATTATGCGCCGCCTGCGCCAGTTAATTGCCCAATCATGGCATACCGATGAAATCCGCAAAATCCGTCCTACCCCAATTGATGAAGCGAAGTGGGGGTTTGCTATGGTGGAAAATAGCTTGTGGGAGGCTGTGCCAGCATTCCTACGTGAATTCAATGAACAACTGGAAGAGTCAATTGATTACAGCCTGCCAGTTGAAGCGGTACCTGTCCGCTTTACTTCCTGGATGGGCGGCGACCGAGACGGCAACCCAAATGTCACCTCTGAAGTCACTCGTCATGTATTACTGCTTAGCCGCTGGAAAGCAGCCGATCTATTCCTAAAAGATATTCAGGTTCTGGTTTCTGAACTATCCATGTCTGAATGTACACCAGAAGTTCGTAAACTAGCAGGTGGTGATGAAATTCTAGAACCTTACCGAGAAATTGCTAAAAAATTGCGGACACAACTCAGCAATACATTGACCTATTTGGAGAAACAACTGAAAGGAGAACAAGTTCTGCCACCAACTGATTTGCTGGTGGATAACGAACAGCTTTGGCAACCACTTTACGCCTGTTATCAGTCACTAAAAACCTGCGGGATGGAAATCATTGCCAACGGTCAATTATTAGATATCTTACGCCGTATCCGTTGCTTCGGCTTATCACTGGTACGTATTGATGTACGCCAAGAAAGCACTCGCCATACAACCGCCGTTTCTGAACTGACGCAATACCTGGAATTAGGTGACTACGCCAGTTGGTCAGAAGAAGAAAAACAGGCTTTCCTACTGTATGAACTGCACTCCAAACGTCCATTGATCCCACATAACTGGCAACCAAGCGCTGAAACGCAAGAGGTTTTCGCAACCTGTAAAGTCATTGCCGAGTCACCTCAAGACGCTATCGCCGCTTACGTTATCTCAATGGCTAAAGTACCTTCTGATGTATTAGCGGTTCACTTGCTACTGAAAGAAGCCGGTTGTCCGTTCACTTTACCCGTTGCCCCATTGTTCGAAACCCTTGATGACCTGAATAATGCCGAAAATGTCATTCAGCAATTAATGAATATTCAATGGTATCGCGAACTGATTCATGACAAACAGATGGTGATGATTGGTTATTCTGACTCAGCAAAAGATGCCGGAGTGATGGCTGCGGCATGGGCGCAATACCGAGCACAGGATGCCTTGATCAATGTTTGTGAAAAAGAGGGCATTACGCTGACCTTATTCCACGGTCGTGGCGGTACTATCGGCCGTGGCGGTGCGCCAGCACATGCTGCTCTGCTTTCCCAACCACCGGGAAGCCTGAAAGGTGGCCTACGTGTGACCGAACAAGGCGAAATGATCCGCTTTAAATTCGGTCTGCCACAAGTCACTATCAGTAGCTTAGCCTTATATGCCAGTGCGATTCTGGAAGCAAACCTCCTACCACCGCCGGAGCCTAAACTGGAATGGCATCAGGTGATGGATACCCTGTCTGATGTTTCCTGCAAGATGTATCGCGATTATGTACGTGAACAGCCCGATTTTGTACCTTATTTCCGCGCGGCAACACCAGAACAGGAATTAGCTAAACTGCCTCTAGGTTCTCGTCCAGCCAAACGTCATCCGGCGGGTGGTGTGGAAAGTTTACGCGCTATCCCGTGGATTTTCGCCTGGACACAAAATCGCCTAATGTTGCCAGCCTGGTTAGGTGCAGGTGCCGCGCTACAACAAGTTATCAATGATGGAAAACAGGATGTATTAGCAGAAATGTGCCGTGATTGGCCTTTTTTTACCACTCGGATTGGTATGTTGGAAATGGTCTTCGCCAAAGCTGATTTATGGTTGGCAGAATATTATGATCATCGTCTGGTAGATAAGAACTTATGGCCGTTAGGTCAGAAACTGCGCAAGCAACTCTCCTCGGATATTAAGACGGTATTAGCCATTTCTAAAGATGAACACCTAATGGCAGATTTACCATGGATTGCAGAATCAATCGCCCTACGTAATGTTTACACTGATCCACTAAACGTCTTACAGGCAGAACTATTACTGCGTTCCCGTCAGCAACAACATCCCGATCCTCAGGTTGAACAAGCGTTGATGGTAACCATCGCCGGTATCGCAGCAGGAATGCGAAATACAGGTTAGTAGTAGGTAATCTTAGCGCAACAGTAGTGACACTATTGAGCACAGCACAAGTATCTTTTGTCTCCAGACAACCCCATACAAAATGTGCTCAATAGATAACGAAAAAGAAGTTATTTCTCACCAAGCGAAGCGTACTTGAAAAAAAATTCCTTATCATTTATCCCCTTTTTTCCGCAGTAAGATAAACACGGAAGCAATCACCCACGCAAAAGTTTCGATCATTACATAAATAAAATTTAATAATGTGATTTTTTCTCACTTCCCTAGAATTGTGCTTTTCCATTTCTAAGAGGATTCAGTCGTGAAGAAAAATAAACTTGCCATGTTGTTATCTCTTGCTGCCTTATTTGGCGTTAATGCCTATGCCCAAACAGAGCAACCGAAGGAGGTCCATACTGCTCAAAATGCCCTGGCAGCGCAATCCCAGCTACTGCCTAACCCAGAAAGCCCCATCCTGGCCGAAGAAGAGAAAAAGCTCGACATTAAATCTGAGGTAGCTTACGCCCCCGCACCTCCACTAACCAATATGTGGGTCTATGCCGTTGGCTCAACGAATTGCGGATGGGAATACACTTCCAACTTGCCAGTGACAAACTGCAATCACGGAGGATACCAGCTCCGCGCCGCCGTTCTGGAAATTGGCTACGGATATAATTCTTTTGCCTGGATGAACGGCAGTATACTGCCATACTCACTGTACTCTTCTACACCAGTTTGCATTACAAACGGGCACTACAATTGGCCATGTGCTGCGGGCCAAATTGTGGTTGGCTTCCTGAAAGAATACAGCCTCGATGGCTACCAGAATGGTACCTTCAGTTACCAGAACACTTCTGCTAATTGGCCTCGAAATACCATGTCAACGCAGATCAGCATTCTTTGACTTGCTAAAACCCATTTAGGAGTCTATTAAGAAGGGCGGGAAACCGCCCTTGTTCATTTTTACGCACAGGTATCGACGCCGATGGTTTAGCCTCGTAATTAGGCAATTATATAAAATTAATTTAAAAGTTTACCTCGGTGAATTTCTCACAAATTATTTCCGTTAGGCTCCCTCTGTAGGAAAGCCTGTACCCAGTAATAAAGTTATTAATCAACGAATGGTATAACGAATGCACAAAATAATATCGCTCGTAGCTTTCAATAATACACCTGATTAATCTTTAAAGCTTCTTAAGGTTTTTCGCCTAAACTTTGTGCCACGAACTCCCTTGAATACTTAACGGCGGCCATTCTTGGCTTTCAGTAATAGGTGCCGTAGCCGTAAGGTCCCTTGCTTGCTGTAACATCCGCTCGACCAAGTTGGTCAATAACTCAGCATCCAGCCTCTCCAACCATTCACGGCTCCAAAGCAGAGTCTCTCCCTTACCACTACGGCTCAGTTGCAATGACGGCCAATCGGCCAGTGTAGCCAACGAACAAGGTTCGACATCACCTAGTGGAATAAACAAAGTTACCAACTCATCGCGTTGGCGGATATGCAAACTAAAAGGGCCGAGAGGTAGATCGAGCCCCTCCGAATGCAGAGATTCTTCGGTCTGCCCAAGGCGTCGGCACAGTTCCGATAATAAGGAATTGAACATGGTTACCCTTGTTACCTTTTATGGTTGTCAAACACAGATTCAGTCGGCGGCCACAGGTTAGCGATCGGAGGATTACTCGACGTGCCTTGCAGTTTACCACCTATGGTCGCAGCCCAAGGATCGATGACATATGCCTGGGAGCCCCAAGTTTCGGGTTTGCTGAGCTCACTATTGGGATCACGACCGACCACCACGAAGCAGTGGGTCTGGCTATGCCCCTTGGCGCCACGATGAGCGACTACCTCAATGCGCTGCTGGTCATTTTGATTGTGCTTCATCAGTTCGGCTGCCGCAGAGTAGGCCAAAGTGGTGCAGCAACCAGCCTGAGCTTGAGCGACCCGGGCGGCGATAGATTGCAGTTGGTTGAAACTGACGTTGCCTTGTCTAGCGGCGATAGCCGCCATGTTGGACATCATATTGGCCTGGCTGTTACCCCTCAGGCGGTCCGGGCTGTCATTGAATAACCTCAATCTCTCCATGATTTGCTGATAATGAGAATTCTGCTTGCTAACGAAAGTGCCGGCATCAGTGCATGCGTAAGTACCCATCTTCTGTAAAGCTGGCATAGCCTGCTGCAACATCGCTTGGGGACCGGCCGCCATCACCTTTGGCTGGAGAGTGCGCACCACAGCGCCTTGTTCTGCCAGAGCCTGTTTAAGCTCGGCAAGGCGGGAGCTACGGGCCGCCACCTCTTTAGGGTGGTGGTTCTCCCAGTGCTGGATAGCATCCTGCACCCGTTGGGCTTGCGCACTGTTGGGAACACTCTGCAATTGGCGCAGTTCGGTGATCAAATGCTTGAGATCCGAACTCTGGAAATGCAAAGGACCTCGCCGAACAGACTGTTCGAACAAGCGGTTACCCTGTTCGAGTAGGGGAGAAGATGCAGTGTGCTGAGGAGCTTGCGTTTGGCTAAGCAGTGTATGACCGCCAATATGCTGAATATGCATTATTCTTTCCAAAATAGGTTGAGTTGATTAAGAGTATCTTAGTATTTCTCCTGCCCTGTTTATGTAAAAAAGTGATCTGATTTTTATCTGTTTAAGGTGTCAGAGAAAAGGATTCTCCGGGGATAGATGTCCAGGATTATGGAACAACAACAGTTCATACTGGACGAAGGCTTATGGTGGACTTTACTTATTAAACCGAGATGATCTAACAATGACAATGTAGTGTGGGGATACAAACTCAATATTAAAACTTGCTTACTCAATTTTTATACAGAAAAATACCGTATACGTTAATTTGCCGTATTTAAAGAGGAATGATAATGACTGCTATCGCTCGATTTAATTTAAAGATGGGCACAGATGAAAAACAGATGAAAAGGAAATTATTTCTCGCGCCGCGGCTTTAATGGGCACAACAATGGCTGCATTTTAGATAGAGACTCTCGTATAACAATGACAGTCCAGGATTTTCAGGCATTCACAACTGCTTTAAATGATGCTTTCACTCCCAATGCTGCTTTACAAAACGTAAAATAAGTAAATAAGTAAATAAGTAAATAAGTAAATAAGTAAATAAGTAAATAAGTAAATAAGTAAATAAGTAAATAAGTAAATAAGTAAATAAGTAAATAAGTAAATAAGTAAATAAGTAAATAAGTAAATAAGTAAATAAGTAAATAAGTAAATAAGTAAATAAGTAAAATATTATATTAAATAATATATAAAACATCAAGTTAATTTTAAAATTTACCTTCTATAAATATCTCACAAATTGCTTTTGTCCCGGTTCCCCCAAAGGAGATCCGATATTCTATACCCTATGGATTTCAAGATGCATCGCAACGGCAAGGGAGAGAATCCCCGGGAGCATAGATAACTATGTGACTGGGGTGAGTGAGTGCAACCAACAAAGAGGCAACTTGAAAGATAACGAGTATATAATAATGAAATTAATTAACGGATGGTGTAACGAATGTGCAAAATAATATCATTCGTGGTTTGCAATATTGCTTTTTGCTTGTCGGTGGCATTCAGGAATTGAAGATTCAATCTATCGTCATCATCAAAGGTAATATCTTCAAATGGCAGATATTTGCCGCCATTGAAATCCAGTTGAAACTGACTACTATCATTGGTGCCATGAGATACAGCCAATTCTGAACAGCTATCGGTAATTTAATACCACCACCATAGCTGAGCATAGCCTGAATATCCTAATAAGGCCCAACCAATGCAGGCAATGCAACACTGATTTGCTTGATACGACGAATCTTGTTATCACCAACGATGCTGTCCGGGTAATCGCTCTCCAATTGCATTTATTAGTCGAATCCGCCGATAATAAGAATTCACTCTTTATAACAATACTGCGAAAAAAATATGCTCTTACTAAGCAACATTTCTTAATAAGAGCCAATGATTAAGGACGAACACCCAAAGTATGACAAATTGCATAACTCAGTTCTGCGCGGTTTAAGGTATAAAAATGAAAATCCTTCACACCTTCGCGGCTTAAAATCTTCACCATATCCATTGCGATAGAAGCACCAACTAAATTTGCGCTTTCAGGATCATCATCCAGCCCATCAAACATTCTGGTCATCCAACTTGGAATACGCACATTAGTCATTACAGCAAAACGTTTAAGCTGACGGAAATTGGATACCGGCAAAATTCCCGGTACGATTTCCACATCAATCCCGGCAGTCACACAGCGGTCACGAAAACGTAGGTAACTTTCCACATCAAAGAAGAATTGAGTAATAGCACGGTTCGCCCCCGCATCAATTTTTCGTTTCAGGCTAATCAAGTCAGCCTGAGAACTTTTTGCCTCAGGATGCACCTCAGGGTAAGCCGCAACGGAAATATCAAAATCAGCCTCTTTCTTAAGTAATTCAACCAGATCAACTCCATACATTTTGGGTTTTTCACTGTTTTCCGGTAAATCACCCCGCAAAGCCACAATATGGCGAATACCATTTTTCCAATAATCACGGGCAATTTCGCACAATTCATCGCGGCTGGCATCAATACAAGTAAGGTGCGGAGCCGCTTCAAGGCCGGTTTTTTCTTTTATTCCCTTGATTATGCTATGGGTACGATCACGCTCGCCAGAGTTAGCGCCATAAGTAACAGAAACAAATTTAGGCTTGAGGGTGCTCAGGCGATTAATGGATTTCCACAGGGTTTTTTCCATCTCGGCTGTACGCGGTGGAAAGAATTCAAATGAAACACGGATCTGTCCTTCCAGTTCAGCCAGATTCTGATTCAGCGCCTCGCGCTGATTTGCGTGAAAAAAACTCATATCCTGCACCTCGTTAACAAGCGGAATAATTTCCCATCTTAATAATTTGCCAGTTACTTTTATTTGCACATCTAAACACCTATACGTTTAGACGTCCAAATAAGATGAGGGATCGGCATTTTTTAGTCAACAACAAAGTTGAGTTAAATCGGTGAGGAATATTCACCCTGAATCGGAAAAAAATTCATCGAGGAATCTTTAGCAAAAACCGCCGTAAACCCTTGCCCAGTGCGGGGATATCAGGCGAAAAGCCCAAAAGGCTTTGAGCGCGGTGAAGATCCCGAAATTGTCAACGCCACCCGTAACCTGCGTCGAAAGCAGAAATCGCTGTCCCGCAAACAAAAGGGCAGAGCTAACCGCAGCAATGCCCGATTACGTCTGGCGGCAGTCCATGAGCGGATAGCCCATGCCCGCGCTATCGGGGATGCGGGCTGGCATGGCTTCCTCATGAAACTGGAATACAAAGCCGCAGCGGCGGGGGTCCATCTGGTCAAACTGGATCAGTGGTTCGCCAGCTCGAAAACCTGTCATTGCTGTGGTCACAAAGTGTCGGAAATGCCGCTGCGTAAGCGGATCTGGCAATGCCCTTTCTGTCGAGTCGAACATGACCGCGATATCAATGCGGCGATCAACATCCAGCGCAAGGGCATAACAGCATTACAGGCGGCGGGACTCGTCTTTTCTGCCCACGGAGGCCAGCGTAAATCCGTCATAAAGACGGTGGCGGCCTGAGAAGTGGGAAGCCTCGCCGTTTTTTACGGCGGGGAGCAGTCACAAAGCTTAAAGCAGTTGTGACAAACGGTTAAGGTCAGACTGAATCGCTCCGGCGGTCACGTCCCGACCTGCCCCCGGCCCACGGATCACTAACGGATTATCACGATACCAACGGCTCTCAATCGCAAACACGTTGTCGCACGGTAGCAAAGACGCCAATGGGTGATCAGGACGTACCGCCTCAACACCCACCTTTGCCTTACCATTCGCATTAAAACGGGCAACATAACGCAGCACCATGCCCATTTCCTGCGCCGCGGCTAATCGCTGCACCATCTGCGCATTGATAGCACCGCTATTATCAAAGAATTGTTCAATAGAGCCTGATTCTGCTTCTTTCGGCACCAGTGACTCAACACGCACTTGCTCTGGCTCAATCTCATACCCTGCTTCACGGGCAAGGATAATCAATTTACGCATCACATCCTGACCAGACAAATCAATACGCGGATCAGGTTCTGTCAATCCCTGTTGCCACGCCTGTTCAACTAAATCACTAAACGGTACTGAACCATCAAATTGCAGAAACAGCCAAGATAATGTGCCGGAGAAAATGCCACTAATGGACAAAATGGTATCACCACTCTCCCGTAAGTCCCTCACGGTATGATTGATAGGTAAGCCAGCGCCAACTGTTGCATTGTAAAACCAATGGCGACCTGTTTTAGTAAATGCATCACGAATGAAACGATAATCACTGCTACTGGAAGCACCGGCAATTTTATTGGCACTGATAACATGGAAACCATAACTGGCAAAATCACTGTAACATCGAGCTAGTTCTTCACTCGCCGTCACATCTAGGATCACCAAATCGTCATAAGGATGCGCTCGCATCCACAGAAATAATTCATCAACATCATATTCTGTCGCTTCGTCATCAAAAAAAGCTAATGCTCGACTAGCATCAATCCCTTGATAGTCGAGTAAACTCCGGCGACTATCCGCCACACCGGCCAGAACAAATTCAAAATCACTGCGAGCCGAAATGTTTTTCTGCTCACGAGCGAATAACTCCAACCAACGAGAGCCAATATTTCCTTTACCAAACAAAATCAGACCAATCTGTTTTTCAGCCCGGAACAAACTCTGATGCAACCCCTGAATCACATGTTCAGTCTGATTAGTCCGCAACACAGCGACAAGGCTGATGCCATCCTCCGCATGCCAGATAAATTCTACCGGCTGATCTTTAAGTTGCTGATAAAAACGGTGGCAATGTAATGGGTTCTTGCATACACCAGCTCCAACCAGTGCCACCAGCGCCAAACCTTCTCTAAGGGAAAGTTTCCCCGGAAGCGTAGCATCTTCCAGCACACACAATGCACTATTCACCACTTCGGAAGTGTAACAGAGCTGAATCAAATTACAGTCTAGATGGATACCTGTCGCCAATGGGCGAATTTGTTCTCGCTTTAACAACAGATCAATATCTTTGTATATCTGTTTAAAATCATGATGAGCGGCCACATGCAACTCAATTAGGCAAACATCATCATGACTAGTAACAATTTTTGCGCCAGTCCCAGAAGCCAAAACCCTTTCAATACGCGTTGATCCTTGCTCCGGCTGGTAGCTGCAACGTAATAGCAAATCAATATCACTGAAGGAAACAGGCTGTAAGGTACGAGCATGCAACACGGGTGCGGCAAGACGAGCAAGTTCGCTGGCTTCATCCAAGCGTAATAGTGGTAACAAACAGGCATCTTTGACTTTTCTCGGATCAGCACTGTAGACACCAGCAACATCACTCCAGATGGTTACCCGCCTCGCCCCTGCCAAAGCCCCAACCTGAGTTGCGGAGTAGTCACTGCCATTTCGCCCCAATAACACCGTTTCTCCATCATGATTACTGGAGATAAAACCGGTCACCACCAGTCGTTTATTTAGGTTTTGTGTTAGCAACTGATTTAGCAATGGTTGGGAAAGGGTAACATCAATTTGCGGCTGAGCCGCCCGTTCCGCGCGTAAAAACTGGCGAGCATCCACCCAAGCGCTAGGAATACCCTGAACTTCAAGCACAGCCGACATCAAACGCGCGGACCAGATCTCTCCGTGCCCCACCACTTCTGCATAAGTCACATCACTAACGGGTTTATCCAGTAATGCACTTAGCTTTTCAAGATCGGCAATAAAACGCTTCACCAACTCTTCAGCAACAGTTTCAGGTAGCAAACCTCTAATCAGATCCTGCTGATAACGGCGCAGAACCTGCTGTACCTGATGGGCAGAAATACGGTCGCTCTGGCTAAGTTTAAGCCAATTAATTAACTGGTTAGTCGTGCTGCCTGCCGCGGATACCACCATTAAATCACCGGGTTGGCTGTAATTAGCCATAATCTTGGCTACCCGTTGATAACATTTCACATCCGCGAGACTACTTCCACCAAACTTATGTAATTGGCGGTCATTTTCCGCCGTTGCAACTACCAGTGCACTCATGGTCACTCCTTTACTACTGCCTGAAATGCATTTTCCAAATCAGCGATTAAATCCTGACTATCTTCAATACCCACAGAAACACGCAATAGTGAATCCGTAATCCCCGCTTCCGCCCTTGCCTGTGCTGACATGCCAGCGTGAGTCATGGTAGCCGTATGAGAAATTAAGGTTTCCACACCGCCCAGTGATTCCGCCAAAGTAAATAACTTTAACTCAGACAGAAAACGGCGTATCGCCTGTTCACTACCATCTAACTCAAAGCTTATCATTGCGCCAAAACCAAATTGTTGCTTACAAGCAATTTCATGCCCAGGATGATCTTTCAAAGCAGGATAAAAAAGTTTTTTCACTAACAGTTGCTGTTGAAGATAATTGACGATCTCCAATGCATTCTTTTGCTGTAGCAAGACCCGTGGCGATAAAGTGCGCATGCCGCGCAACAGCAGGTAGCTATCAAACGCCGCACCGGTCACACCAATATTATTCGCCCACCAAGCGAGTTCCGTTGCAACCTCTTCATCCTTTGCAATAATGGCTCCGGCAATCACATCAGAATGTCCATTAAGATATTTAGTACAGGAATGCACAACCAGATCTGCCCCCAACTCCAAAGGCTTCTGTAGTACAGGGCTCAGGAAAGTGTTATCAACAATGACTGTCGCACCTACCTCATGGGAAAGCTGGCATATATGAGCAATATCGACAATACGCAATAAAGGATTACTGGGCGTTTCAATCAATACCAACTTTGGTTTTTTGGACAAGACTTGCTTTAATGCCTGTTCATCACTCTGATCGACAAAAGCCACTTCATAAGCACCGCGTTTAGTCTGGCTGTCAAATAAACGGTAACTGCCACCATAACAGTCATGAGGCGCAACCAACAGATCGCCAGGCTGAAGGAAAACCGTGCATAACAGGTGAATAGCTGACATTCCACTGCTGGTCATGATAGCACCCGCTCCCCCCTCCAGCTCAGCTAATGCCTGTTGCACCATATCGCGGCCCGGATTACTCCTGCGGGAATAATCATGTGTCCTTGGCTGATTAAAATCAGTAAAATTATATGTGCTGGAAAGATATATAGGCGGAACAACACAACCATACTGTTCATCATTATTCAGCCCATTGCGAACTGCTATTGTTGCCGGCTTGCGTGTCATATCAGCTACCACTATCTGTCATAAATTAAGTCAGGGAAGAATATCCGCTACCACAGTAGACGTCAATACATCTAGACATCTAAACCTCTTTACGGTTAGATTAGACAATGGGATAATTATTCATCATAACTAATGCTGCTTTATTTATCAGTAGCCATTAGTTTATCGCATATACTATAACTGTATAATTGATAAGGAAATCACGATAAAATGGCAATATGTCACAACGAAAGCTGGTGCTGTTATCTGGCTTAATTTTATGATTTTACGACTATTTAAGGTACCCCATGGCTGAGTGGAACGGTGAATATGTCAGCCCTTATGCTGAACATGGCAAAAAAAGCGAACAAGTGAAGAAAATCACAGTCTCGATTCCTTTGAAAGTGTTGAGAATCCTCACTGATGAACGCACTCGTCGCCAGGTCAATAACCTGCGTCATGCAACTAATAGTGAATTGCTGTGTGAAGCATTCCTGCATGCATTTACTGGACAGCCGCTACCCGATGATGCTGATTTACGTAAAGAGCGTAATGATGAAATCCCAGAGGCAGCCAAAAAAATCATGCGGGAATTAGGTATTGATCCTGATACCTGGGAATATTGATAGTAGCGAAAAAAACTCCTGTAAAAATTCAGGGATTTTTTATTTTGGCTAAAATGCAAAACGCCCGATGCAAAACACCGGGCGTTAGTACCAGTCGGCCTGTCATCATGGACAGGCTCAATTCTGCAATTATTTGCTGACACCTGGAACATTGAAACGTTTCTTAAAGCGATCAACACGACCACCAGTAGCAACATCACGTTGTTTACCCGTATAGAATGGGTGGCATTGGCCGCATACGTCCAGGTTCAGAGCGTGACCAGCGGTAGATCTAACTTGTATTACATTACCGCAAGAGCAGGTTGCAGTAATTTCTTCATATTTAGGATGAATACCTTTTTTCATGGGATAACCTCTGTTAAGGCCGTGTCGCTATCCAGCCCTGTTGCCGCCAGACACCACACGTCGTGTTGATAAAATGAGTTTGGTATCTTCCGTACCAAAGGTGGCGGATCATACAGAATATCTGCCTATCTCGCAATGAAATCCACTCAACACCTATGGTACTCTATAATCAATTTTTGATTACATTTTAACTTACCCATTGATTTTACGGAATAATTTTATGGTTGTTGTTCAGGTTGCTCTGCCTGTCCCTCTTACCCGCTCTTTTGACTATCTGCTACCCGCAGAGAGTCAATTACCCGTTGCAGGAATGCGGGTAACAGTCCCTTTTGGCAAACGTAAAGCGATTGGTATCGTTACCGGGATAGTTGACAACAGTGATATTCCAGCAGAACAACTGAAAACCATAGAATCTATTCTCGATACTCACTCCTTATTTCCAGAAAACCTTTGGCAATTATTGCTCTGGGCATCCAGTTATTACCATTACCCCATCGGTGAAGTCCTGTTCCATGCATTGCCGGTGCTGCTTCGTCAGGGAAAACCCGCAGAATCAACTCCACTATGGCAATGGCAAGTCACGCCAACAGGCGCTGAATTACCGCTAGCACAACTGAAACGCTCGCCAAAACAGCAGCAAGTACTGGCAACCCTACGCCGTAAAGCAATATATCGCCATCAGATTACAGAACTGGAACTGAGCGAAAGCGCTTTCCAATCGCTCAAAAAGAAGTCACTTATCGATTTATACCCTGTGCAACCTGAATCTGAGAACTGGCGAAATCACTTCCAAATCACCGGCGAACGCCTGAAATTGAATACCGAACAAGCCACAGCAGTTGGTGCTATCCGTGCAGAAGACCAGCAATTCTCTCCCTGGTTACTGGCGGGCATCACCGGATCAGGTAAAACAGAAGTTTATCTCAGTGTGTTGGAAAATATTCTGGAGCAAGGTAAACAAGCGCTGATACTTGTACCGGAAATTGGCCTGACACCACAGACCATCCGTCGCTTCCGTGAACGTTTCAACGCACCGGTTGATGTTCTTCATTCAGCCCTGAATGACAGTGAACGTCTTGCTGTATGGCTACGAGCGCGACAAGGTGAAAACGCCATTGTCATCGGTACACGCTCAGCCCTATTTACCCCTTTCGCCTGCCTTGGCATCATCATTATTGATGAAGAACATGACAGCTCTTATAAGCAACAGGAGGGCTGGCGTTACCATGCCCGTGATTTAGCGGTATTCAGAGCAAAAAAAGAGAATATCCCGGTAATCATGGGCTCTGCGACCCCAGCACTGGAAACACTTTACAACGTGCAACAAGGCAAATACCGCCCGCTAACATTGTCCAAACGGGCAGGTTATGCTCAGCCAGCGACTCAGCATCTGTTGGACTTAAAAGGCTTACCACTCAAAATCGGGTTATCTCAACCACTAATAAAGCGTATTGAAGAACACCTACAAGCCAATAATCAGGTCATACTTTTCCTTAACCGCCGCGGTTACTCACCTGCCCTACTCTGCCATGAATGTGGCTGGATTGCAGAATGCCAACGCTGTGACCATTATTACACGCTGCATCAATACCATCGTCAGTTACGTTGCCATCATTGTGACAGCCAGCGCCCCGTTCCCCGTCAGTGCCCGCAATGCGGTTCTACTCATCTTCAACCTGTTGGCCTTGGCACAGAACAGCTTGAAGACGGTATTTCAGCCCTATTCCCTAACGTACCTGTTACCCGCATTGACAGGGATACCACTAGCCGCAAAGGAACACTGGAACAACAACTGGCTGACATTCACGCCGGAAATGCCCGTATACTGATTGGCACCCAAATGCTGGCAAAAGGTCACCATTTTCCTGATGTCACACTGGTCGCGTTACTCGATGTTGATGGTGCCTTATTTTCAGCAGATTTTCGGGCAGCAGAACGTTTCGCACAACTTTATACACAGGTTTCTGGTCGGGCTGGTCGGGCTGGTAAACGAGGAGAAGTGGTTCTTCAGACTCATCATCCTGACCATCCATTACTGCAAATTTTGCTCAATAAAGGCTACGATGCTTTCGCTATTCAAGCTATGGATGAACGCAAAAGTGTGTTTTTACCACCATTTACCAGCCATATTATCTTACGGTCAGAAGATCACGATAATCAGCAAGCACCTGCTTTTTTACAACAACTACGCCTGCTTTTTGAACACCACCCTTTGCGGGATGATAACTTATGGATCATGGGCCCGGTTCCTGCATTACAGTCAAAAAGAAGTGGTCGTTATCGTTGGCAACTATTAATTCAACATCCATCCAGAACTGTTTTACAAAAAATCATGGCACTGGTTTATCCACAGATAACAGCTTTACCGCAAACCCGAAAAGTGAAATGGAATATCGATGTTGATCCAACTGACAGTTAGTAATTAATCGCCTCTATTTTAAAACACATAACCTGAGCAGATTAAACATACTCTTATTTACTATTTAAAAAATCACACCCAACAATCCGTAACCAATGAAAAATTACTCACTAATTTGCGAGCCATATCGAATAAATGATTTATATCACACTTTTTTACAAACTAAGGAATAAATGAATTTGCCAAACTGTTTAGAATGATCCCTTAATAACATTGTCATAACCTTAAACCGCATGTCGTTACTTTCCTTAAAGTCACTGACGGTTTCCCGGCAACCAGAAAATGACAATCATTTAACTAATCAGTCAGGAAATGAGGAGTGAGTTTTGGAGCAGAAAAAGAATGGCACCTCCGCAACAATGAAAGATGTCGCTGAAGTGGCTGGCGTTTCTACCGCAACAGTATCGAGAACACTCATGAATCCAGAAAAGGTTTCTTCCCAGACCCGACAAAAAGTGGAACAAGCTGTACTGGCTGTGGGCTATTACCCAAATAATTTATCCCGTAATCTTAAACGCGGTGAGTCAAAAACTATTTTAGTGATAGTGCCAAATATCAGCGATCCCTTTTTCACTGACGTGATTTGCGGCATTGAAGAGACAGCGGAACAACATGGCTATCTGGTTTTAATCGGTGATTGCCAACATCAGCAAAAACAGGAACACGCGTTTCTCAACCTGATTGTCACCAAACAAATTGATGGTCTGTTGCTACTGGGTTCGAATATCCCGTTTGATGCCAGCAAAGAAGAACAAAAAAACCTACCACCAATGGTAATGGCAAACGAATTTGCACCAGAGCTAGAACTGCCGACTATTCATATTGATAACCTGACCGCCGCATTCAATGCGACTCATTATCTACAAACATTGGGACATAAACGCATTGCCTGCCTCTCCGGTCCGGAAAATATACCGATTTGCCGCTATCGCCTTCAGGGATATATCCAAGCATTGCGTCGCTCTGGTGGGACAATTCGTGAAGATTATATTGTCCAAGGTCACTTTACCCATGAAAGCGGCGCAAAGCTGACTGAACAGTTGCTCTCTCTGCTGGATCCCCCTACAGCCATCTTCTGCCACAGCGATGTTATGGCGATTGGCGTGATGTGGCAGGCTAAAAGAATGGGCTTAAAAATACCGGAAGATTTATCAATCATTGGGTTTGATAACTTAAGTCTCGCCATGTACAGCGATCCGCCGTTGACAACCGTTGGACAACCCAGTTATCAAATTGGCCACAAGGCAATGTTACTGTTGCTAGATCAAATCCAGGGTCACACAACTTCAGGCGGTTCTCAGTTACTGGAATCGGAATTAATTATTCGGCAAAGCACCTGTTCGCCTAAAAGCTAGGCAAATAACCGCAGGTTAAGTAACATATCGTTTATTTTCTTTTACTTAAATTACTCAGCGAATTAGACAGTGGCACAACGAGATTATGTGAGTCGCGGGCGTTCAAATACCCGCCGTAAAAATACCGATAAGAAAAAACACCAAGCCCAGGGGCTGCCAAAAGCAACGCTGGCCATCGCGGTAGCCTTAGTCGTTATCTTTATTGGTGGCCTTTACTTTATTACCCACAATAAACAGAAAAGCGAACCAGAAATACTGCCAAAACATTCTAAGCAAAACAATGGATTACCACCAAAACCAGAAGAACGTTGGCGCTATATCAAAGAATTGGAAAATCGCCCCGTTGGCATCGAGACACCACGTGATCCCTCATCCGGGGGGCAAATCAATTCACAAACTCAGCTGACCGCAGAGCAACGGCAGTTACTTGAACAAATGCAAGCGGATATGCGCCAACCGGCGACTTCGCTGCCAGAAGTGCCATACAATGGCGTTCAAGTGCCGCGTTCACAAGTGATCATCAAGCCATCAGCGGAAACACAACAGCTGCTGGAAACAAGACCACAACTACAGCCTCGACAAACGTTACCACAACAACCAATGCAGACTCAGCCAGTTCAGCCACAAACTCTACCACCGGCTGAAACCAGTAAACCTAAGCCCGTAGAAAAGGCCCAGCGTATGATTTTACAATGTGGTTCATTCCGCAATATGGACCAAGCTGAATCAGTACGTGCCAATCTGGCATTTGCGGGTATTGAAAGCCAGATCACAACGGGAGACGGCTGGCATCGTGTTGTTCTTGGTCCCTACAGTAAAAACACCGCAGAAAAAATGCGGGAACGTCTGAAAGGCGCTGGCGTATCAGGTTGCATTCTCCGTGTTACTGGGGGTTGAAAAATGATAATTCTCCCCCATCTATACTGCCAACACCGTGCACACGGTATTTTCGATAGCCGTATACCCTATGGATTTCAAGATGCATCGAGACGGCAAGGGAGCGAATCCCCGGGAGCATAGCTAACTATGTGACCGGGGTGAGCGAGTGCAGCCAACAAAGAGGCAACTTGAAAGATAACGGGTATATACACTGTCGAAAGTACCGTGCGTCACATTTATCTATTTTTGTAACCAAGGGCTTACTCGTGACTACAATCGTAAGTGTTCGCCGTAATGGCCAAGTCGTAATCGGTGGTGATGGACAGGCAACGATGGGTAATACCGTCATGAAAGGCAATGTCCGTAAAGTTCGCCGCCTCTATAATGACAAAGTAATCGCGGGTTTTGCCGGCGGTACAGCAGACGCTTTTACTCTGTTTGAACTGTTTGAACGTAAACTTGAAATGCACCAAGGGCATCTGACCAAAGCAGCGGTTGAGCTTGCTAAAGACTGGCGCACTGATCGCATGCTACGCAAACTGGAAGCTCTGCTGGCAGTCGCAGATGAAAATACCTCCCTGATCATTACAGGTAACGGCGATGTCATTCAGCCAGAAAATGACCTAATTGCCATTGGTTCCGGTGGCCCATACGCCCAATCTGCTGCACGAGCAATGCTGGATAATACCGATCTCAGCGCCAGACAAATTGCAGAGAAAGCGTTAACCATTGCCGGTGATATCTGCATTTATACCAACCATAATCACAACTTCGAAGAACTTCCTTCAAAAGCGTAAGGGTAGATAGTATGTCTGAAATGACTCCACGCGAAATTGTCAGCGAACTTGACAAACACATTATTGGTCAGGACAAAGCGAAACGCGCTGTAGCTATCGCACTCCGTAACCGCTGGCGTCGTATGCAGCTAGATGAAACGCTGCGCTACGAAGTAACACCTAAAAATATCCTGATGATTGGTCCGACTGGGGTAGGTAAAACCGAAATCGCCCGTCGCCTGGCAAAACTGGCAAATGCGCCGTTTATCAAAGTCGAAGCGACAAAATTCACCGAAGTTGGCTATGTTGGTAAAGAAGTCGACTCTATCATCCGTGATCTGACCGATGCCGCGGTTAAAATGGTCCGCCTGCAATCCATCGAAAAAAACCGTTATCGGGCAGAAGAATTGGCAGAAGAGCGTATTCTGGATGCCCTGATCCCACCAGCCAAAAATAACTGGGGACAAACGGAGACGCAAGTCGAGCCATCAGCCGCACGCCAGGCATTCCGTAAGAAACTACGTGAAGGTCAACTTGATGATAAAGAAATCGAGATTGATGTTGCTACCACACCTGTGGGCGTCGAGATCATGGCGCCTCCGGGTATGGAAGAGATGACAAATCAGTTGCAATCTATGTTCCAGAACCTTGCCGGTCAGAAACACAAATCTCGTAAGCTAAAAATCAAGGATGCTTTCAAGCTACTGATCGAAGAAGAAGCCTCTAAACTAGTTAACCCGGAAGAATTGAAACAACAGGCTATTGATTCCGTTGAACAACACGGTATTGTCTTCATTGATGAAATCGACAAAATCTGCAAACGAGGTCAGACCTCAGGCCCTGATGTTTCCCGTGAAGGTGTTCAGCGTGACCTGTTGCCATTGGTGGAAGGTTGTACAGTATCCACTAAACACGGCATGGTAAAAACAGACCACATCCTGTTTATCGCCTCAGGTGCATTCCAGGTTGCCAGTCCTTCCGATCTTATCCCTGAATTACAAGGGCGCCTGCCGATCCGAGTGGAGTTACAGGCACTAACTACAAAAGATTTTGAGCGTATTCTGACTGAACCGAGTGCATCCCTGACGGAGCAGTACAAAGCACTGATGGAAACGGAAGGTATGATCATCAGTTTCACGGATGATGGCATTAGCAAAATTGCAGAATCCGCATGGCAGGTAAATGAATCGACCGAAAATATCGGGGCCCGTCGCCTACATACTGTGCTTGAGCGGCTGATAGAAGATATCTCCTTCGAAGCCAGCGAACGCCGTGGCCAGTCAGTTGATATTGATGCCGACTATGTTAAAAAACATCTAGATGAATTGGTTGCAGATGAAGATCTGAGCCGCTTTATCCTATAATCGGTATATACGATTTCTGATCCGCTATAATGAATCATGGGAGGCAAGCCTCCCATGATTCATTATAAATTTACAGGAGTAAGTGAACTCAGAAATGAACTCATCAACTTCCATCAGTCAAACTCAAGCATGGCTGGAAAGTTTGCGCCCTAAAACGCTACCACTCGCCCTTGCCGCCATTATTACTGGCTCAGCCCTTGCTGCTTGGACAGGGCATTTCAAGCTACCAGTCGCCTTACTAGCGCTATTAACAGCTGCCATACTGCAAATTCTGTCCAATCTCGCCAATGATTACGGTGATGTTATCAAAGGCAGTGATACTGAAAAGCGTATCGGGCCACTACGGGGTATGCAAAAAGGCATTATTACCATCTCACAGATGAAAAAAGCGCTGAAGATTATTGTCCTGCTAACTTGTCTGTCTGGTAGCGCCTTGATTGCCGTTGCCTGTGAAGAACCTAGCGATATATTCGGTTTTTTAGCACTTGGCTTGCTAGCAATTATTGCCGCAATTACCTATACAGTCGGTACAAAGCCTTATGGCTATATGGGACTTGGCGATATTTCAGTACTGATTTTCTTTGGCTGGTTAAGTGTTGCCGGTACTTATTATCTTCAAGCAGGTTTTTTTGACTCGGTTGTCATACTCCCGGCGACAGCCTGTGGTCTTCTCTCTGCTGCTGTTTTAAATATCAATAACTTGCGTGATATTGAAGATGACAAACGGCATGGCAAAAACACCCTGGCCGTCCGTCTCGGCCCTAAAAAAGCCCGTCATTATCATGGATGTTTAATAATCACAGCAATACTCTGCTTGGTATTATTCACCATACAAAACCCGTCTGGCTGGTCAAGCTGGTTGTTCCTGCTCGCTCTGCCTTGGTTGTTCAAACATATGTGGTATGTACTTAATGAACCCACACCGGAGGGAATGCGACCAATGTTGGGACAGATGGTTAAGGCGGCATTATTGACTAATATTCTATTTTCAGTTGGTCTTATTTTTAATTAGACAATATTTGCGCTGTTTTTCCGAAGGTGTTGTAACTTAATCATTCTGGATACCTGTTAACAATATCAATTTAATAATTGATGATTTTGCTAACATCGGCCTGAAAGGGATATACTTACTGTTCCATACCTTAACCAGACGTAAATCCTATGAAATATGATACTTCCGAGCTTTGTGACATCTATCAAGAAGAAGTAAATGTGGTAGAGCCTATGTTCTCCAATTTTGGCGGGCGTACTTCATTTGGTGGTCAAATCATCACGGTTAAATGCTTTGAAGACAACGGGTTACTGTACGACCTGCTTGAAGACAACGGTCATGGACGCATTTTACTGGTAGATGGTGGTGGTTCTGTACGCCAAGCATTAATTAACGCTGAGTTGGCACAACTCGCTGTGCAAAATGGATGGGAGGGCATTGTTGTTTACGGTGCTGTACGTCAGGTTGACCAGTTAGCAGAGTTCGACCTCGGCATTCAAGCTATAGCCGCTATTCCTGCTGGCTGTCGTGATGAAGGGACCGGCGCAAGCGATATCCGGGTGAATTTTGGTGGTGTCACCTTCTTCTCTGGCGATTATTTGTATGCCGATAACACCGGTATCATTTTGTCTGAAGAACCACTGGGACTTGATGATAACGAAGAAGATGAGATCATCTGATGATAACGTATGATAAAACTAAGGGCGATTTTTCAGATCGCCCTTCTCTTGTCTGTTGGAAATTTTAATTACTGAACATCTTCCATTTTGCCTAACAAGGCACGCAAACGTTCTTGCCATACTTGTTGCTCTTGTTTTAATTGCTCATTTTCATGAGCCAGAGACTCACGGCCGCTGGTTGCATTCTGGATCTCCTGAGACAAAGATCGATTTTTTTCTTTTAATTCTTCAATTTCCATTTGTAGCAGGGTAATAGTATCAATCGCCTGCTGAACCTTGGCTTCCAGCTTTTCAAACACTTCAAATGACATTCTCGGTTCCCCCTTATAAGCAATTGTCTGATTGTATGTAGCCAAAGCTCCCCTGTCTAGCAACATCCCCAACACATGAAAAATAACTACCAAATAAAAAGCTCAAAATGTCTCACACTTTAATTTTTAGCAAAATAGCGGATAAATGCGGATTCGCTCATTTTGTTGACACAACACACACATTTTAATTTCGCTATTTCTCGTTTCCGCTCATTAACGATAAATTTACATAATCTCCTTTTCAATTTCTGAAAGGTGACAATAATAATTACGCCTCTAAAATCTTCTTTGTAGGATAGAACATATGAGCCAAACCACTAGCACGACATTAACCGGACAATGTATCTCTGAGTTTCTTGGTACCGCACTATTGGTTTTCCTTGGAGTAGGCTGTGTTGCCGCTGCACGTATTGCCGGCGCGCAATTAGGCTTATGGGAAATCAGTATTATTTGGGGTATGAGCGTTGCGTTGGCTGTTTATCTCACCGCAGGTGTTTCCGGTGCTCACCTTAACCCAGCAGTGACGATTGCCTTATGGTTGTTTGCCCGTTTTGATGGCAAAAAGGTTATCCCTTTCATTATTGCCCAAATGATTGGTGGCTTCATCGCTGCCGTTCTCATTTACATGATGTACTACAGCGTATTCCTTGATTACGAACAGGTACACAATATCATTCGTGGGACGCCTGAAAGCCTGTTTACAGCAGGTGTATTCTCTACTTACCCAATGGCGCCACTGTCCATTTCTCAGGCTTTTATGATAGAAGTTATCATTGCCGCCATTCTGCTCTGTTTGATTCTGTCGCTGACTGACGACGGCAACGGTATTCCCCGCGGTCCTCTGGCCCCGTTACTGATTGGTATTGTGATTGCCGTTATCGGCGGTGCATTTGGCCCATTAACCGGTTTCGCGCTGAACCCGGCCCGTGACTTTGGCCCCAAATTAGTTGCTTATCTGGCTGGTTGGGGAGATATTGCCCTGACGGGTGGGCGTGAAATCCCTTACTGTCTGGTTACTCTGACCGCCCCTATTATCGGCGGTATTGTGGGAGCATTTGGCTACCGCAAACTTATTGGTCGCAATTTACCATCTGATGTTCATAAGACTGAAGACCAGAAGAATAAGAAAGCCTAAAGTAGAGCATTACCAGAACAGGTTATTATCATGACAACAGAAAATATGATTGAGAAAAAGTATATTGTCGCTCTTGATCAGGGAACCACCAGTTCCCGAGCAATAATTCTTGATCACGACGCCAATATTATCTCAATTTCCCAAAGAGAGTTTACGCAAATTTATCCTAAACCGGGTTGGGTAGAACACGATCCAATGGAAATCTGGGCAACCCAAAGCTCAACTTTAGTAGAAGTATTGGCGAAAGCGGATATTAGTTCTGATCAGATTGCCGGTATTGGGATTACCAACCAACGTGAAACAACGATTATTTGGGAAAAAGAAACCGGTAAACCTATTTACAATGCCATCGTTTGGCAATGTCGCCGTACCGCAGACGCGTGTACTAAACTCAAACAAAAAGAGGGATTAGAAGAATATATTCGCCAGAATACAGGGCTGGTAGTAGACCCTTATTTCTCCGGCACCAAAGTAAAATGGATCTTAGATAACGTCGCAGGCGCCCGTGAACGAGCTGAAAAGGGTGAGCTCCTATTCGGTACTGTGGATACTTGGCTGGTATGGAAAATGACTCAAGGCCGTGTCCACGTTACCGATTTCACAAACGCCTCCCGAACAATGCTGTTCAATATTCACAATCTGGAGTGGGATCAGCATATTCTTGATGAGTTACAAATCCCGCGATCCCTACTGCCTAGCGTTCATTCATCTTCTGAGATTTATGGTCAGACCAACATCGGCGGTAAAGGCGGCACCCGGATCCCTATCTCAGGTATCGCAGGTGATCAGCAAGCTGCTCTATATGGTCAACTTTGTGTCCAACCGGGTATGGCGAAAAACACCTACGGGACAGGCTGTTTCCTACTGATGAACACGGGTACAGATGCCGTACGCTCCAATCACGGCCTACTGACAACCATTGCCTGTGGTCCTCGCGGCGAAGTGAACTATGCACTTGAAGGTGCGGTTTTCGTTGGTGGTGCCTCTATTCAGTGGTTGCGTGATGAACTGAAACTTATTGCAGATGCGGCTGACTCCGAATATTTTGCCACTAAAGTTAAAAATAGTAACGGCGTGTATGTGGTCCCTGCTTTTACCGGCCTTGGTGCCCCCTATTGGGATCCCTATGCCCGAGGGTCAATTTTCGGCCTAACCCGCGGCACCAACAGTAATCACATCATTCGTGCGACGCTGGAATCTATCGCCTATCAGACCCGTGATGTACTGGACGCTATGCAAGCTGATGCAGGCACCCGGCTGCAAGCACTACGGGTAGATGGTGGAGCCGTTGCCAATAACTTCCTGATGCAATTCCAATCAGATATTCTTGGCACCCGTGTAGAACGCCCTGTGGTACGTGAAAGCACTGCATTGGGTGCAGCATTCCTCGCAGGATTGGCAGTTGGCTACTGGAAAGACCTGGATGAAGTGAAAAGTAAAGCCACCATTGAAAAAGAATTCCGTCCAAGCATTGAAACCACTGAACGTAATTACAAATACAATGGCTGGAAAAAAGCAGTTGCCCGTGCGCAGGATTGGGAAGATAAAGGCTAAAGCATTCTAATTAATATAAAGAAAGGGTGAAATTACCACCCTTTCTTTACTATATGATTAAACGACATGTCCCTGGCGTTGCATCCTATGTGCCAATGGTAACCAACAAAGCAAGATCAAAACTGACGTAAAGAATATCAGCATGCCTACACTGAATTGATTATTTTGCGGCAGCATTGCAGATAACCAGGTTACTAAGCCAGAGCCAACATTCTGCAAACCACCGACCAGCGCTCCCGCTGCACCGGCCAGATAAGGAAATGGCTCCATTACCCCTGTTATTGCTAGTGGAAACAACATTCCTGCACCAAAGAAAAAAGCAGTGCGCAATTTTATTTTCAGAAAAAATTGCAGTCAATTACGCCACATATGGCAACAAATATGCACATATAAACCCAGCATTAATAAAATAATAGTTAATTTTTCTATGACACAGAATCGATAATGGTATTTATCTCTATAGGACTAAAATAGCGACGTAAAAACAAACTGTTCGGAGATTTCTTTCGGGATAGGAGATAAGTTCCAATGGCAAACTGGGTTACAGGAAAAGTTACACAAGTTATTCACTGGACGAATACCTTATTCAGCATCAGGATACATGCACCGGTTGAAGAATTTACTGCGGGTCAGTTTGCAAAACTGGCGATGGAAATAGATGATGAACGGGTGCAACGGGCCTACTCTTATGTTAATGCCCCGATAGATAATAATCTTGAATTCTACTTAGTGACGGTTCCAGAAGGCAAACTCAGCCCACGGTTAGCAGCTCTGCAACCGGGTGATGATCTCTTAGTAACAGAACAAGCCGCAGGCTTTTTTATTCTTGATGAAATACCTGATTGTGAAACATTATGGATGCTTTCAACAGGGACTGCCATTGGCCCTTATCTGTCAATCCTCCAGCAAGGCGATCATCTGGATAGATTCAAGAACATCGTATTGGTGCATGCGGTCAGACTAACACAAGATTTAAGCTATCTGCCCTTAATGCAGCAATTAGTTGAACGTCTCAATGGCAAGTTACGAATTCAGACTATCGTCAGTCGTGAACAAAACCCCGGCTCATTGACTGGCCGTATCCCGCCATTGATCGAGAACGGCGAACTTGAGTCCGCTGTCGGACTTACGATGAGCAGTGACAACAGCCATATTATGTTATGCGGTAACCCTCAGATGGTGAAAGATACCCAGCAACTACTAAAAGAGCAGCGCGGAATGATAAAACACTTACGCCGCAAACCGGGGCATATCACCAGTGAGCAATATTGGTAATTTCAATCATCTTTGACAGAAATAAAATCCACTTTCTCTGTCGCCTCACCAAACCGGTTTGGCCCATCCGTACCACGGAATACACCGCAATCAAGCACCATCATTACAATGATCAATGTGGGGATAAAACGGCCAATCCCCCATTGCCAGAACGGTGCCATGCCACCCCAGTCAACAGCAATCAACAGCCCTGCCAGTAATAAAAGCAGCGACCAGCCTCCTCGCTTATTTCGATCATGCAGACGCTTAACCATCATTGCCGCTACGGGATACATCACCAAGACAAGTGCAAAAACAGCATAGTGCATGGTCAAAGAATTCATTCCCTGAATAGTCAAGATAACAAACATCAAAGCCAAGCAAACACCAATGCCAATCCAGAATTCACAACGCCCAATTCGTCCTTTGAATGAAAAACCCCATTGTTGTAATGTCATCTATTCTTTTCCAATCGTGTATTCTGTTTCTCTGCGCAGTTTAACCTAAGCGAGCGGCAACATGAAAATGGACGTTAATAAATTTCTAGCCATAATATTAGCGGCAAACAGCGTCGGTTTGCCATTGGTAGCCAATGCTGATAAATCTACAACCACAGAACCCACAGTACAAGCGACCTATCTTCTGCCGAATGCCCCCTCTTTCGATGAAACTATCCCGCGATTTCGCGAAAAATATAATCGCCGCAACCCGACATTGCCACTACGCGAGTATCGGGTAATCATAAGTAAAAACATTTATCCTCCACTGACACGAGCTGCCAGCAAAATCAATGAAAAACTCTATTCTTCCGCCGTACTTGAGCGAGGAAGCGAAAAAATCAAAAGCCTGCAACTGACATTACTACCATCAGAAAATACCGCTGAAACTCAGCAAAACCAAATGTTGGCAGAGCAGTACATGACCGCCCTAATGCGCCACTTTAACCCAACGCTTTCACAGGAACAAAGCAAAGAGAATATTGATAACTTACTCATAAACAGCAAAAAATCGCCATTTTACAGCCACAACATCGGCGCTATTCGCTATATTGTGGTAAATAGTAGTGAAAAAACGCTTACTTTCGCTATTGAACCGATTAAGCTATGGTTATTTGAACCCGATAACTAATCAAATTTAGCAATAAAAAAAAGCTATTGTTGGCAATGATCACTATACTGTGGAGCGCCGATCTACCGAATCGATCTTAAGAATGAATTTCATTCAACTCACTACTTAAACATTCTCTGGTTGGAGGAAAAAACATGCGACATCCATTAGTTATGGGTAACTGGAAATTGAATGGCAGCACCCATATGGTTAACGAACTCATCACTGGCCTGCGTCAAGAATTAAGCAGTGTTACCGGCTGTGACGTCGCTATCGCGCCACCAGCGCTTTATCTCTCTCAGGCTAAACAAGCACTGGCTGGCAGCCGCATTGCTCTAGGTGCACAGGACGTTGACGTTAACCTGTCTGGTGCATTTACCGGTGAAACTTCCGCCACAATGTTGAAAGACATTGGCGCAGAATACATTATTATCGGCCACTCTGAACGCCGTACTTACCACCAAGAAAGTGATGAATTCATTGCGAAAAAATTTTCCATTCTTAAACAACAAGGTCTAATCCCTGTTTTGTGCATCGGCGAAACTGAACAGGAAAATGAAGCCGGCCAAACTGAAAGCGTATGTGCAAGGCAAATTGATGCGGTTCTGAACACATTGGGCGCAGAAGCATTTCAAGATGCGGTCATTGCTTACGAACCTGTTTGGGCGATTGGTACAGGCAAATCAGCAACACCAGCACAAGCTCAGGCTGTGCACAAATTCATTCGTGATCATATTGCGCAGAGAGATGCAGCAATCGCAAAACAGGTCATTATCCAGTACGGCGGCTCTGTAAACGCAGATAATGCCGCTGAACTATTCGCTCAGCCAGACATTGACGGTGCATTAGTTGGCGGTGCATCTCTAAAAGCTAATGCTTTCGCTGTTATCGTAAAAGCCGCAGCCACTGCGAAAAAAGCCTAATTCATATTTCAACGATAACTGACCGCCGTACACCTACGGCGGTTACTCATTTCTATCGCTGAATAATCTCATCAAACACACCGCCAGTCGCAAAATGCACTTTTTGAGCTTCACCCCAACCGCCGAATATCTTATCGACAGTAAATAATTCCAACGCAGGAAAAGAGGAGCGGTACTTATCAGCAACCGCTTTATCACGTGGTCGATAATAGTTTTTAGCCGCTATCTCCTGCCCAACTGGCGAGTAAAGGTATTGCAGATATTCTGTTGCTAACTCACGGCTATGACGTTTATCAACAACCTTATCAACAACAGAAACCGTCGGCTCAGCCAGAATTGAAAGACTAGGTGTCACAATTTCGAATTTATCTTTATCAAGCGCATTAATCGCTAATAATGCCTCATTCTCCCAGGCAATTAATACATCACCGATTCCACGCTCGACAAAAGTACTGGTCGCTCCTCTTGCGCCAGAATCGAGCACTTCAACATTCCGGTAAAGGGCTTTAACAAACGCTTTCGCTTTGTCCTGTTCCTGATTGTTATGAATCAACCCATAACCCCATGCAGCCAAATAATTCCAGCGTGCACCGCCCGATGTTTTTGGATTAGGTGTCACAACAGATACTCCTGGACGAACTAAATCTGACCAGTCTTTAATTTGCTTTGGATTACCTTTCCGCACTAAAAAAACAATGGTTGAAGTATAGGGGGCAGAATTCTCTGGCAAACGCTTAATCCATGCTTTCGCTATCCGGCCACGTTCCGCAATGGCATCCACATCATAGGCCAAAGCCAGTGTCACCACATCCGCCTCAAGGCCATTGATAACAGAAGTTGCCTGTTTACCCGAACCACCATGAGATTGCCGGATTATCACTTTATCCCCAGTCTTCTGCTGCCAATAATTACTAAAAGCCTGATTATATTGCTGATATAACTCGCGGGTTGGATCATAGGAAACATTAAGAAGCTGAAGATCTTTTGCCCATACGCTGCTACTGGTAATCAATAGTAACGCCAATGCCACACGCCATCTGACTTTCATTTGAATCTCTCCACAAGCTGTTTTAACTGTTATGAAATTCAAGGCTGACAGAAAGCGTTATCACTCAGAAATAATTAAAAGCATTTATTTATATGCGATAGGAATATACTAAGGAGACATTACAGCCTCCAACGAGGCTGCAACGGATTTAGATTTGCCGGGATTAACGTGATCAATACAACTTTTTCGCGGTTTCCAACCAATCCTGTTTAAACACACGTTTCATATTTTGCACTGCATCAATGATGTCATGATGAACAAGTTTCTCGTTCTGAATACCAACACAACGACCACCATAACCTTCCAACAGTAATTGAATGGAATATGCCCCCATACGGGAAGCCAGAATACGATCATAGGCAACCGGGGAACCACCACGCTGAACATGGCCTAAGACTGTGGCACGGGTTTCATGATGCGTCTCTTTTTCGATATGTCTCGCAAGTTCATAAACATCACAAACATGTTCGGTAATTGCAACGATGGCGTGGCGTTTACCTTTATCGATACCCGCTTTAATTTCAGCTACGAGCTCATCACAACTAAATGAGACTTCCGGTAGAACAATAAACTCACAACCACCTGCAATAGCGGCTGACAAAGTGAGATCACCACAATAACGTCCCATGACTTCAACAATGGAAATACGTTTGTGGGAAGTCGAGGTATCACGCAGACGGTCAATCGCTTCAACCACCGTTTCCAGCGCCGTGAAATAGCCGATGGTATAGTCGGTACCCGCCACATCATTATCAATCGTGCCCGGCAGACCAATGCAGGGGAAACCCGCTTCTGTCAGTTTTTTCGCGCCAAGATAGGAACCGTCACCGCCGATAACAACCAGAGCATCAAGACCGTTTTTTCTCATGTTCTCAATAGCGACAGTACGAACCTTCTCATCCCTGAACTCTGGGAAACGAGCTGAACCTAGAAAAGTACCACCACGGTTAATCATGTCGGATACACTAAAACGGTCAAGTTTCTTCATGCGGTTTTCATACAAGCCAAGATAGCCATCATAAATACCGAAAACTTCCAACCCTTCGGCTAATCCCGCACGGACCACACCACGAATAGCTGCATTCATACCCGGCGCATCACCGCCACTCGTTAAGACACCGATTCTTTTGATCTCATTGCTCATGACGACCTCTGACTTGTAGATGTAATAATTGCAAACCCGCTAACGGCGGACTCCGTATGCGATCACTTTGCCTGAGAAATCTGCCTTTTTAACCTGCTACCACCCAGCGTACTGAAACAATCAAGCTGAATTGATTCAACTTTTCATATAATACGGTAAAAAACCAAGTCTGCATTAACAATAAGTCCCTTTTTTGAGATCAAGTTGGCTAAAAAGCCATTTAATTATGCTCCTATAGCTCTTAAGGTCATCAACCAACCTCCGAGAAATCCTATCCTTATATCCCCGCTCGCACTGGGCAACTGTCTTGAGCGACAATTTATAAACCAAATCTCCGGCCCGTTTACCAATAGCAATGACGAGCAAGATAATCTCATTGTCGTTCACCTCTGGATAACCTAACTTCTTCCACTCCTTTAAAGCTCGCTTTTCAAATTTCAGACTATAGGTCATCAAGGCTCACACTAACAAATTCAGCATCTTTTAAACGATTATCGGCAACTTTGTTCAATGCAGCATCCTCAGCCAATTCCTGATAGTAAGCGAATAATTCAGGCGGCACACAATAAAACACTGGTTCATTTCGGTTTAGGATTACGGTAGCCTCACCTTCTCCCTGTAAATATGTTCCCATAGGGTTACGTTTCAGATCGGTAATACTCGCCGCTGTGTTTGTTAAGATTTGATATGCCATACACCACCTCATGCAATTATATAATTCAACACTAGATCATTTAAGAGCACCTTTAAATGATCTTTTATTTAATCTTTATGTATAAAAATAACGTGTCAGATGGAAAAAGACTGGGGCGGCAAAACATAACGAATCGATCCTATCTAACATGCCACCATGACCTTCAATCATTTCACCGAAATCTTTAATGCCACTATCACGTTTTATCGCCGACATACACAAGCCACCAATAAAGCCCATCAGCGTAATCGCTAATGACATCAAACCTGCCTCCCACGGAGAAAATGGCGTCACCCAATAAAGTGACATTCCTAATAACACTGAAACCAAAATGCCACCAACAAAACCTTCAACTGTTTTATTTGGACTCAATTTAGGCACAATAGGATGTTTGCCAAATAATTTACCAAACACATATTGCAAGACATCTGACATCTGCACCACAATCATTAAAAACAACAATAACTCGACATTCTCCCCTTCATAACCTGGAATATCTAACATCAATAAAGCGGGGGCATGGCTAATACAAAATACAGCAACTAACATACCCCACTGTATTTTGGCTGTCCGTTCCAGAAAGTTCGTTGTATCTCCAGCCAATGCAATACGAGCAGGTAAAAACAGGAAAACATAAACAGGAATGAAAATAGAAAATACGCCATACCACTCAATACCAACGGCAACGTATTGCAATGGCATAAAAATAAAGAAACACCAGAACATGGCCTCATGGTCACTTCGTCGTGTTGGTGTCAAAGTGAAAAATTCCCGTAAAGCGAAAAATGACATACTCGCAAATAATAACACTGAACCGATTGGCCCAATAATCACCGACAACACACAAATAATACACATCCCCCACCAGCCACGGATACGGGCATTCAGATTATCGATTGTCGCATTACTGTTATCCCTTGAATATTTGGAGGAAAGTATTGCACCAACAATACTGGCAATAATTAACGGCACGAACATACCACCCAACAACAGGAGTAGTTTATTATTAAGCATAGTCATAATATTAACGCCTCCAATGCCTGACGAGCTCTCTGCAAAAAGTCAGCTTTTTCCTCTTTTGCACCTAACTTTTCCAAAGGTTGCCCAAATGTTGCCGAGCAAATAACAGGAACAACAAGTGCCGAGCCTTTTGGCAAAACCCTGTTTAAATTTTCCAGATAAACTGGAATAAGCTCAATATCAGGATATTTCTTCGCTAAATAATATAGCCCCCCTTTAAACTTATTGATTTGTTCCCCACTCCCTCGCGTTCCCTCCGGGAACAAAATTAAAGATTCCCCTCGTTTTAATACATCCTCCATGGGTGTCAGGGTATTTCCCTTTAAACAATCCTCTCCTTTACGATCAATAAGCACAGCCCGAAAAACTTTATTAATAAAATATCTGCGCAGATAAGTTTTACTCCAATAATCACGCGCAGCAACTGGATGCACCCGTGAACGTAACACCCGAGGAAATCCAGCCCAGATAACTAATCCATCCAGATGACTGCTATGATTAGCATAATAAATTCGGGAAACTACCGATGGCTTACACCCAATCCAACGAATTCTCACTCCTGTTAACAAACGGCAAAGCCCAGACAGAAACGAACCCATACCTTTACTTACCAGTGTCCCTGCTTGTGGTTTATTCATTACAAGCATCCTTCTCTTGTAATTCATTCAATATGACTCTGGTTCGCCGAACACATGTCCAGAGACAACCCAACGTGATAACGACTAATACCGCCAATAAAAGATACTGGCTCCATAACTGAGGTAAAAAAGCGGCAACAATTGAACTAACAGTAATTAACGCCATCCGATGCTGTTTCGCCATCGGACCGAGGAAACGCTGAGGTAAACCGCAAGTCCCACCTAATAAGCGAATATAAGCGGTCAAAACAGCTAATAATGCAGTAATACAGCCAAGAGAAACCGCAAATGGAAAAAGTGTTAAACCATACCCCACCCCAATCAGAATAAAAGAATCAGCAATACGATCAGGAAGATCATTAAAAACAGTACCGGCAGCCGTCTTCAATCCCCCTTCAACAGCAACCATGCCATCCAATAAATTACACATTAGTCGGCCTTGAATAAGCAAGGCACCAATAATCAATAAAACTGAAGTCAACCAAAAAGACTCGACTAAAAAACACACGGCAAAACACACGCCAGCTAATACAGCAAAAACAACGCTGGCAACAGATATGCCATTTGGTGTCGCCCCTTTACATTGCAACCATTTAGCCATCTTACTGGCCCACACTGCATTGCGTGTCTTGATCGGACGCCGATCTTTTACCTCGTTACCAGACATACCTTTTCCCTTTTTGAGCACAAATGAACAATCAAATCTACTTAAGTTAAATGAAATAAGATAAACAGGATTGGTTAGAATAACAACAATAAAAAAACCTGCCGGTGGGAAGAGGGAAAACGAAGATAGCGTTCATTTTTACAACGCAATACTATGTAATAAAAGGATTTATTTAAAGAAATATTCAACTTTTTGGGTGCAGTTCAATTGGGGCTTATCAATTCAGAACATCATAAAAAATCTTAATAAAAATTAACTATCACTACTACAAGTACATTAATCTCCCGATCTTACAGCTACCTTTAAGTTACATTAAATACAAAATTACCTTTTGCTCTATATTACTCTACAGGCTAATATTTACTGTGGAATGGGAGATTAACCATGATAGAAATTTTTTTCCATCCATCCGCAAACTCTGAAGTAGATGGATTATCAGAAGAACTACAAGGTAAGTTTTATGCGTTAATAGATACATTATCTGATAAACAGCATGATTTACGAGAACCACACTGCAAGCTACTTGAAAAAAGAAACAAAATTTTCGAATTAAGGACAAGTGACGTAGACAACATAACACGAGCTACATGGTGCTACGGGGAAGAACAAAACACTATTTACATGCTTAGTTTCTTTATTAAAAAGTCACAAAAAACAGATGTAAGAGACAAACAAACAGCTATAAATAGAAAAAAAGACATGATTAAAATGCATGAAAGAGGGGATCTAAAATGAGTAAAATAATGACTTTCCGCGAAAAATTGGAAGCCAAGAAAAGAGAGGGAAACCCTGCATTTATCAAGGCATTTGAAGAAACAAAACAGGCTTTAGACCTACATATTCAATTGCAAGAGGAAATGAGATCATGGAGAGAACAGGCGGGGTTAACAAGTGCACAGGTAGCGGAAAGAATGGGAGTTAAGCCTCCAACAATTTCAAGGCTTGAAAAAAACGCAGATAGGGCAAGCATTGAGAGAATTTTAAAATATGCTAGCGTTTGCGGAGTAAAGGAAATCAAACTTACTATTGCATCGTAAAAAGCCGCCTCAACATAGGTAATGCTGCTCAGTTAAGTTTTTTTTATAACGGGCAGGATATTATTCTAGTATATAAGGCACTGAACGTTCGTTTGGTGCTATCCCATTTTTCTGACCGTATAGATCAGTGGCTTATCCATTGCAAAAAGCTATTGCCAAATCTCTTCAAATGGCAATTAGTTAAACAACCATTGTCTGCAAAATTTTTTGAGATTTTGGGTTACGGCCCCTGTATGGCGTATGCTCATCTAGCACCCGACTATTTGCAATCACGTTAAACCCACTGAATGGCGGCATGGAAATTTAGCAGTAACAAGCAACCGTAGCACTCAAAAGTGTCCACACTTAAAAATTTCCACGCTACTTACAGTTGCTCACAAAAATTTTATCTGATTGATTTTAAAGTGAATTAATCTTAGCCAGATAAAAAAATCCCGCCAAAAGGCGGGGGAAAAGACAGGGATGGTGTTTGTTTTCCAAACATAACACATTGTAATAAAAGGATTTAAAAACAAAAATATCCACACCGTGACCACATCGATATACAAAAAAAGCCCTTCGCATGCCGAGGGGCTTTTTTATAACTCAGTTTACTGTCAGACAAAGAAATGCTCCCAGTTATCTGGCTGGAATATTTTTGAGATTCACCTCAAAGTTTTTTACTTAAAAAAGCCCGGTTATTCTTCTGGAGGTGTGCAATATTCTGAGAATTTTTATATTTTCTATATCCTCATCGTAACGGTAGAGCATGATGAAAGGAAAATGAGGGACAACGAGTTTTCTATAACGTTTATCTGGGCTGTTACGAGCCTTTATGCCTGCATATGGGCTAACTTTCAGAAGTTCAGCCATTTCCGAAAATTTTGTATCAACTTTATCAGCCAATAACAGCCCAGCCTGTTCAAAGAAATAGAAATAAATTTGCTCCCGGTCAGTTTGGGCGGTTTCTTCCCATGAAATACGTATCACTTTATCCCCTGCTCAGCTTATTACGCAGTAGAGCCATCCGATGATGACTTTCAGAATCATCGATGAAATGAGCCAAGCCATTTTCACATCGGTCAATTGCTTTCTCAATTTCCGCTTCTAACCAGTGAGCATGGGTATTTTTTTGATACTCACGTTCTTCATTCGCCAACTCTTCGGCTTTTTGTCTCATTAACTTTGTTAAGTCTGTCTGATGGCGTTTGGCAGCTTGCATGGCTAAACGCTTGGTTTCTTCATCAATACGAAAATGAATCGTCTCCATTCACCCTCCTTCGTTCACTATTGCCTCAAAGAATGTTGTCATTTGTGTTGTCACATTAGCACAATAACCTATAACAACAATGTTGTTTTCAAAGAAAACAATCAGATTATTGACAAAGTGTTGGTTTTTTATCCGGCACTTTGCCAATAATCTGAAAAATGATAACCCGCCATATCTGGGAGGCCAGTAAAGAGCAGGCCAGAGAAAACCGATTAACCCTATGGGGGAATAAAGATCTACAAACGACGAAAGGAGGTGATAGAGCGCAGTTTTGCGGATACGAAGCAACATCACGGACACCGTTATACCCGTTTTCGTGGGTTGCAGAAAGTGCAAATACAGTGTTTTTTGGCAGCAACAGCCCAAAATATCAAGAAGATAACATTGCTGATCGCAATGCTTTGTTGCTTTTATTTCTGGAGAACAAGCATTTTATTGCAGGAGAAGTGAAAATAACGCCCTAACGGGGGATTAGACCGGGTTAATGAGGAAAATGGAGACATTATGATTCATAATGAAAGAACCCCCTTTATTTTCAACGAGGTTTGTCAGCAGTTTGAAACCCCTCATATATGTATGAAGGGTTATAAGCCCTTTGCGGGAGAAATTTCTAACAAAGCCCTCATGGGGAATAATCATACTCTAGTTGATAGAATCCAAAAGCCAACTTTCAGATTTACCGATAAGACTTGATGTGCCGATGATTTTGATTATTGCACGTTGTATCTTTTCAACATCTTCACACGTCAAATATGGCTGAAATTGTTCATAGCTAAAATAACGTGCTCAAGCACCAAAAATATTCGTTTTTAGTAACTAACCTGAGTTCTGGTTAAGCCGTCACTAATATGTCCATTTCTGAGCGGGAGATATTCAGTGACGGTTTGTTCTCTTTGAAACAATAAGCGATTAGCCCTCCTAACACATTCAACATGAATCCCTGT
>NZ_CAWNXG010000038.1:0-48727 GCF_963878145.1 Photorhabdus sp. S10-54
ACCTGTTCAGGACTTAAGTCTTTCCAAATTAACCGTTTTATCCATTTTTTTACTTCCGGCGTTATTTTCACGGCTTTCTTAGCAAAATGACGACGAGCCAATACCTTCAAATGAGCCTGTTCAGGGCTGTTACTCACAGCATTATTATGTGGCATTGATTATGCCAAACCGCGATATCTTAAATACTCAAAATTAAACTTAATATAAAACAGGCATCAAAAGTGGTAAAAACAACCGTTAAAACCTTATACCGATTAAAATCAGAAGTTAAAACAATGATTTTTAATAACAGGTTTAAAATCGGCCTATCATAAATCTATCGTTGAAAAATGAAAAACAAAAATAGACTTTATTAATGCTTATATCCCATGAAAAAGGATAATAAGGATAATAAGGATAATAAGGATAATAAGGATAATAAGGATATAAATAGTTTAATCAGATAATCTATTTTCCAAAAACAACTATCTTTAATGATGTTTTCAACTACAAAAGTAAATTTTCTCATAAACCAGTTAAATAATCGATGATGAAAAATCGGCATTGAAATATAAATATTAATTAATTTATATGATAGAAACCACAATATATTACAAAGATAGCTTAGTTATTTAGGTAATGAAAAAACCACTTGTTGAAGTTAAAAAACAGACAGCAACGAATTGCTTGAAAATACATCACATCATTAGTTAATTACTCCTATTTAGTGCTTGTTGATTAATAAATTTAATATATTATACTTGCCAGCTTTTTACAGCTGACTGTAACTTTGAAGATGCAGACAGAAAAAGCGATTCAATAAATTACAAGTTAATAATTAAATTGGAAAATACATGGATAATAAGAACCTAAATTTTAATTCCAACGCTATATACCCTATGGATTTCAAGATGCATCGCGACGGCAAGGGAGTGAATCCCCGGGAGCATAGGTAACTATGTGACCGGGGTGAGCGAGTGCAGCCAACAAAGAGGCAACTTGAAAGATGACGGGTATATACAACAATCAAGAGGTATTTATCCTTGGAGGTCAATCCCTCAGTAGCGTCGAAGGTATGGGATGGATTAGTCAAGCATGGGGTCTCGTCAAACGTAAATTAGGTATGTGGATACTACTTAGTATCATTTATTTCATTATCATATCTGGTTTACAGCTTATTCCTTTCCTTGGGATATTTGCAGGGATTTTGGGTTCAGTACTAGCTGGAGGCATTATTGCTCTGTGTGAAAAACAGAGAACTACCGGAGAATTTGAACTAGGGCTGTTATTCAGCGGATTTCAGCAAAACTTTGCGTCACTACTTGGCGTTGGTGCCTTATCATTTGGCATTATGCTTCTTGGTATCATAGCAATGTTTATTCTCGGCGGTAGTGCCATGATTAACATCTTCTTAGCTAGTCAATATGGTGAAGTTCCTACTGAAATATTCCCAAGTGATCTGTCTCCATTACTTCTTGGTGTCTTTATTCTGTTTATCTTCAGCATCATTGCTGCTGCTTTAACCTGGTTTGCACCAGCGTTAATCGTTATTCACAATTTGAAATTTGGTGCTGCCGTATCAATGAGCCTGGAAGCAGTGAAGAAGAATTTATTGCCCGGTTTCCTATTCTTTATTATCTTTGCGTTAATGACGACACTTTCTATAGTGACTTTCGGCTTAGGCTTTTTAGTCACTATACCAATATTTTTCGCCAGCTATTATTCATCTTACCGTAGCATTTTCATCAGTAAGGAGAAGTCATCGACTTTAGTTAACTAAAAGATAAAGATACATTTATTATTTACTGAATTTGGTAATTTTATTTTCAGTAAATTTGTAATTAATAAAATAGACAGCAAAAAGCGCCAAATCTGGCGCTTTTCATTAATACAATAATCAACCAATATATTCCAAACCACCCATATATGGACGCAATACTTCGGGTATTTCAATACGACCATCGGCTTGCTGATAGTTTTCCATAATGGCAACCAGAGTACGGCCAACTGCCAAACCAGAGCCATTCAGGGTATGGAGTAATTGAGTTTTCTTATCTTCTTTGCCACGGAAACGTGCTTGCATACGGCGCGCCTGGAAATCCCACATATTAGAACAGGAAGAGATTTCACGATATGTGTTCTGAGCCGGTAACCACACTTCCAAATCATAAGTTTTACACGCGCTAAAACCCATATCACCGGTACACAATAAAACTTTACGATATGGCAGGTTCAGTAATTGCAGTACTTTCTCTGCATGTCCTGTCAATGCTTCCAATGCATCCATTGATTCATCAGGATGAACAATCTGAACCAACTCAACTTTATCAAACTGGTGCATACGGATCAGGCCACGAGTGTCACGGCCATAAGAACCCGCTTCTGAACGGAAGCAAGGGGTATGAGCGGTCATTTTCAATGGCAATTCATTTTCATCCAGAATGTCACCACGAACCAAGTTGGTTATCGGAACTTCAGCAGTTGGGATCAGCGCGTAATGGCTTTCCGCCTCTTCTTCCAGCGGCTTAGTATGAAAAAGATCTTCACCAAATTTCGGCAATTGACCCGTACCATATAAGGTTTCATGGTTTACCAAATAGGGAACATAAGTTTCCAAATAGCCATGCTGTTCTGTGTGAAGGTTTAGCATAAATTGCGCCAAGGCCCGATGCAGACGGGCAATTTGCCCTTTCATCACCACAAAGCGTGAACCGGTTAGTTTAACCGCAGCGGCAAAGTCCAGACCATTGGTCAATTCACCTAATGAAACATGATCTTGAATTTCAAAATCATATTTACCTGGCTCACCCCAACGGCTCACTTCCAAATTGTCGTTCTCATCTTTACCTACCGGTACAGAGTCATCTGGAATGTTAGGGATACTTAAAGCCAAATCACGGATTTCAGCTTGAAGTTTTTCCAGTTCGGCTTTCGCTGTATCCAACTTTTCACCTAACTGGTTCACTTCCTGACGTAGCGGATCAATATCTTCACCACGGGCTTTTGCTGCACCAATAGCTTTCGATCGGGAATTACGTTCTGCTTGCAGGGTTTCAGTTTCAACTTGTAAAACTTTACGGCGCTCTTCTTGTTTGCGCAGCGTATCCACGTCAAGGGTATAACCCCTGCGAGCCAGTTTTTCGGCGACTGCGTCTAGCTCATTACGCAGTATGTTTGGATCGAGCATGCTAGTCCTGTGCTTGTCGTTATTAAGTTATACCCGTTATCTTTCAAGTTGCCTCTTTGTTGGCTGCACTTACTCACCCCGGTCACATAGTTATCTATGCTCCCAGGGATTCGCTCCCTTGCCGTCGCGATGGATCTTGAAATCCATTGGGTATAGATGATGTGAATAGGCCCACACAAGTTGATGGGCCATAAGATATTTTACCTGCCAACCTTACCGCAACAATAATGTTAGCGATAGCGTTTTATCGGGCTATTTTGATCCTGTTCAGCAAGCCAGGCGAGTTTATCGCCTATTTTACCTTCTAATCCTCGGTTAGCCGGATGATAATAACGAGTTTCCCGCATCTCAGGCGGAAAATAAACTTCACCCGCAGCATAAGCATTAGGTTCGTCATGGGCATAACGATATTCCTCGCCAAGCCCCATCCCTTTCATCAATTTTGTCGGTGCATTGCGCAAATGTGCGGGAACATCATAATCAGGTTTTTCCTTCGCATCAGCCATTGCTGCTTTAAAAGCGGTATAAACAGCGTTACTTTTCGGTGCACAAGCAAGATAAACAATAGCCTGAGCAATCGCCCTTTCACCTTCTGCCGGCCCAACACGGGTAAAACAATCCCATGCAGCAATCGCTACCTGCATTCCTCTAGGATCGGCATTACCAACATCTTCGGAAGCAATAGCCAATAAACGACGGGCAACATATAACGGATCACCACCGGCAGTAATAATTCGAGCATACCAATAAAGCGCAGCGTCAGGTGCAGAACCACGAATAGATTTATGCAGTGCTGAAATCAAATCGTAATAACGATCACCTTTATTATCAAAACGCGCACTTCTCTCTCCACTGACTTCTTTCAATAGCCCCGGTGTCAAAACCCTCAGCCCCTGAGCATCGGTTTCTGCCACATCCGCCATCATTTCAAGCAGATTCAGTGAGCGACGAGCATCACCTGCAACCAGTTCCGCCACCATACGACGGGTGTTTTCGGGCAAAACGATATTCTGTCCACGATAACCACGCTCTTTATCATTCATGGCCTGCTCAAGAACCTGCTCAATCTCTTCTGTTGTCAATGACTTAAGTAGATAGACACGCACTCGTGAAAGTAATGCGGAATTCAGTTCAAAAGAGGGATTTTCTGTCGTCGCACCAATAAAGGTGATCGTGCCATCTTCAATGTGTGGCAGAAAAGCATCCTGTTGGCTTTTGTTAAAACGATGTACTTCATCAACAAACAGGATAGTTCTACGCCCTGAATTCCGGTTCTGACGCGCTTTTTCAATCGATTCACGTATCTCTTTGATACCGGAAGTGACCGCAGATATCCGTTCAACATCAGCCTGAGCATAATGCCCAATAATTTCAGCTAATGTTGTTTTGCCCGTCCCCGGTGGCCCCCATAAAATCATGGAGTGCAGTTGTCCAGCCCGGATAGCCCTTGGCAGAGGTTTTCCTTCAGCGAGTAAATGCCGCTGCCCGATATATTGCTCTAATGTCATCGGCCGCATACGCGCGGCCAATGGCTGAAATTCATTTTGAGAAAAATTGAGTGACAGGTTGTTCACTTAAACCTCACTGGCGCTGATCATCCAGCGTAACGCCTTTCGGTAGCGTAAAACTGAACTTTGCCGCATCCACATGGGTATTTTGCTGCCCTTTTAATTGATAAGCACTCTTTTGTCCATCCTGCTCAATAGCAGAAAATTTTTGGATAGTGCCATCCATCGTAACGGTAATCGAGAAACGTTTCAGATTACCAGTGACATTATTCGGCGTCAGTTCAAAATCATTCCCTTGCTGGCTAATTTTATATTGGGACCAATCTTTAGCATCGTTACGAGTAATTAACATAAACGGCGTGTTACCTGTGGCATCTTTCAACCAATTAGCCGTTACCTGCTCAACAAATGGATTATAAAACCACAATGTTTTACCATCCGATACCAAGACACTTTCATCAGGTGATGTCATATGCCAGTTGAATAGGTTTGGACGTTTCACCCACAATTGCCCCTCGCCTTCCTGAATTGTTGCCCCATCATCACTAGTGACGGTTTGAGTAAAGCTGGCATGAAAACTATTTACTTTACCCAAACGTTCCTGCAAATTCTGGCTGGCATTTGCCCATGCCACATTGATATTCATGCCAACCATTAAACAACCAATCAATATCAGCTTTTTCATGTAAGAGATACCTTTCTCAACGTTATTACTTCTTTCTCAACGTTATTACCTGAGTGATTTACTATCAGAGTTTTCAATATTCAATAATTAGTGCTCATGTGGCGGTGGGGCTAATACTTCACGATTACCATTATGACCCGGAGCACTGACAATCTGTTGTGCCTCCATCTGTTCCACAATACGCGCCGCTCGGTTATAACCAATACGGAATTGACGCTGGACGCCAGAAATCGAAACTCGTCGTTTTTCCGTCACGAATTGAACTGCCTGATCAAACAGGGCATCCAACTCTTCGTCGCTATCAAGACCCAAGCCACCTTCAGCATCATCACCACCACTGAGAATGCTGTCAACATACTCTGGACGACCGCGAGCTTTCCAATCATTAACCACTTTATGAACTTCCTGATCCCGAACAAATGCACCGTGAACACGCACCGGAATCGAGGAGTTTGGCGCCAGATAAAGCATATCCCCCATGCCTAACAAAGATTCAGCGCCGCCTTGATCAAGGATGGTGCGGGAATCAATTTTGCTGGAAACCGTAAAGGCAATACGAGTCGGAATATTGGCTTTAATCAGACCGGTAATAATATCGACAGATGGACGTTGAGTCGCCAGAACCAGATGGATACCAGCAGCTCGAGCTTTCTGCGCTAATCGGGCAATCAGCTCTTCGACTTTTTTGCCGACGGTCATTATTAAGTCAGCAAATTCATCGACCATAACAACAATATACGGTTCTTTTTTCAGCACCGGATGAGTAGCATCCATGCTGTCACCCGGCTTCCAGAATGGATGAGGAATTGGGCGTCCCATCTCTTCTGCCTGCTTAACCTTTTCGTTATAACCCGCCAGATTACGCACACCCAATGCAGACATCAGTTTATAACGGCGTTCCATTTCACCGACACACCAGCGCAGTGCATTAGCAGCATCTTTCATATCGGTAACAACTTCGGTTAACAGATGCGGAATACCTTCATAAACCGACAACTCCAACATTTTCGGGTCAATCATAATAAAGCGGACATCCTCTGGTTTTGCTTTATAGAGGATACTGAGGATCATAGCGTTGACACCAACAGATTTACCCGAACCGGTTGTACCCGCCACCAGCAAGTGCGGCATTTTACCTAAATCAGCGACAACCGGCTGGCCGCCAATATCTTTACCCAACACAATTGTCAGTGGTGACGGATTATCGCGGAATTTTTCACAATCCAATACTTCACGCAAATAGACCGTCTGGCGCTTTTTATTCGGCAATTCCAAGCCAACATAAGGTTTACCCGGAATCACTTCAACAATACGCACAGCGACCGCTGATAGAGAACGTGCTAAATCTCTTGATAAGTTGGAAATACGTGAGGCTTTAACACCCGGAGCTAAATCCAGTTCAAACCGGGTAATCACCGGACCGGGTGAAAAACCCACAACATCAGCTTTAACTCGATAATCACTCAGACGCACTTCAATCAAACGGGACGTTTGCTCAAGGGCAAACATATCAACGGGTTCCTCTTCTGCTAAAGGACTGATTAGCAGATCGAGCGAAGGCATTGGTGTCGTTGGTTTTGGCAACGGTTGATCGTTACGAACTAAAAACGGATGGAATAAGCTATCTTGCTGCGGTTGCTGCGGTTGCTGCGGTTGCTGCGGTTGCTGCGGTTGCTGCGGTTGCTGCGGTTGCTGCGGTTGCTGCGGTTGCTGCGGTTGCTGCGGTTGCTGCGGTTGCTGCACAACATTGTGTACAGGTGCTGGCGCAAAAGCAATTTCTGTGGGTCGTTCTGATTGATTTTCCGGTGCTGATTGAACAGAAGGCATAAATAACGGCTCTGCCGGCTCTTTTTCAACTAAATCTTCAACCGGTGAAAAGTTATTTAAAATCGATAAACTCTCCAGAGCAGAAAGCTCTTTTTTCTCCTGGTGACCTTGCTCCTGATAACGCTTATATTGCGGCTGCTCAACTGTCTGTTTGACAGTCTCTGTCGCTGTTTGAACCCGTTTTTCCACCGAAGGCTCATTTTCCAGCTCAAATAGATTCTGTCTTATCTGAGGCTGGATTGGAGTCTGTTCTTCTGTATCCGCCGTAATACGATAACGCTCGCGCTGTTGTTCAAGAAACTGCTGACTCAGCAACGCTTCTTGCTGTTTATCAGACTCAATATCATCATCCGTTCCACCTACTTGCTGTTTAGCCTCCTCTTCACGCTGTTGTTCTGCAAGACGTTGTGAAGGCACTTTAATGCCATACAATTCACGGCGAGTTGGAATACGAACAGGATTAGGACGAGGTAGTTCTGGCCCGATTCCTTGTTTTACTTGAGAGTTACCCGTTATAACCGTTGCAGCAGTTGACGCTACAACATTTTTTGACTCTGTTTCAGGCATGAAAGTGAAGGTATCACCGCTGTCCTGGCTATTTTCGATGGATTCAAATGTTGGCGTTGCTTCACGATTAAATTCAGATATAGGCTCAAAACGGTACTCAGCAGGCGTTTCAAATACATAACGAACAAGTTCGTCATTATTCTTTTCACTCTCTTCTACTAATGACTGAGGGCGTGCAATATCATCGGATGTATTAACCAGAATTTCAGGTTCAGCATCAATATCAGCCATATTAGTGGTAGGAATATCTATTGGCTGTTCTTGTTCGATTTCTGCTTTCACCGATTCTGGTTCGTCCAGTTCAGCTTTTGCTAATTCTACGGCTGAAGGTGCTGTAAATAGTACATCATCATGATCAATATCAGCCGCTGTAAATTCAGATTCTGTTTTATCATCGGCGGGATCTTCCCTCTCAATAGCCGTTTCACCGTATGGCATATATTCCTGTTCATTACGGCTACGATTGGTAATAAATCCTATTGCTCCCAGAATTACTGCTCCCGTTTTTTCAGCAATGGTTAACCATGACCAACCAGTAAATAACGTCAACCCAATTGCCCAAATACACAGCAAGACCAAAGTTGCACCTAATTCATTAAACCAGGGCAACATCGCACTACTAAACAGACTGCCAATAATACCGCCGGAAGCAAAGTAATGGAGATCGTCAACATTCAGTGCCGCTAATCCACATGAAGTCAAAACGATTGCCAATGCACCAATAACGCGCAAAGCCAACGCAAAGAAATCAACATACTCTCGGTCATCATGTTGCTTAAAAGCAGTCCAGCAACCCAATATCATCACTGGCGGGATGACATAAGCTAGAATGCCAAATGCAGAAAACAGCGTATCGGCCAGCCATGCACCCACACCACCACCCAAATTATGCACTGGCTCATGCCATGCAGTCTGAGACCAACTGGGATCAGAAGGGTTAAAACTGACAAGTGCGACCAGCAGATAAACCGCTAGGATAACAATGACAAGCAACACAGCTTCTAACAGCCTGCGCCCACTACTCAGTCTCTTTAATTTAATATCTTTATCTTCTGTATATTCCTGGCTCAAGAAAGGCTCTCCAGGTTTCCTGTTAATTTAACGGAACAACGCCGAGATAGCTCAGCGTTGAAACTGTATGCATAAACAGGAGTGTACCTAAGTTTTTCCAGTTTTGCACCTGTACATTTTTGGTAAGATTTTAGCGAGTCTTAATGACCAAACGATTGCTCTGCTTAACTTCTTCCATCACAACATATGTGCGGGTGTCATTAACACCTGGCAAACGCAACAAAGTTTCGCCTAGCAACTTACGATAAGCTGACATGTCTGGTACGCGAGTTTTCAATAGATAGTCGAAATCACCGGAAACTAAGTGGCATTCCTGAATCTCTTCCAATTTTTGTACAGCAGCGTTGAATTGTTCAAAAACATCTGGAGCACCACGGTTTAAGGTAATTTCAACAAATACCAGCAAAGATGCATCCAAATAGTGAGGATTCAGCAATGCCGTGTATCCAGTAATAAACCCTTGGCGTTCCAGACGACGAACACGCTCCAGACACGGGGTTGGAGACAAACCTACCCGTTTAGACAGTTCTACATTAGAAATTCGCCCATCTTTCTGTAGCTCATTTAGGATATTACGATCTATGCGATCAAGATCTTTTCCCGGACGTTTTTTATTATCTATCATTTTGTTGATCTCTCTTTATTTTCCTACACCCATAACATTTTCCCCTATCTCTTGAGTTTGAGTTGGAAAAGATGTCTTAAAGTTAAAGCCTCGCTCTATCAGCGTAAAGCAACTCACAGGCCATTTTTTTAATGCTACACTAGAGGGAATTATCCGCATGTCGATTTTTATAGAAACGAATTTAGCGAGGTGGATAATTATCTCTTACAGTGATGTTTTCGCAAATGCACAGCCGATTGTCAAAGTAAATGAGCAAAAATCAGAACAACCTGTGGAACAAATTTTCAGTTAATCGTTTCGATAGTCTATCATTAATTGAAAACGAGCAAATAAAATCCAAACAGCACTAAAAGGACACTTTTCTCAGGTTAAAATCATTGTTAGTTAATATCTATCGGTAAAATCGTTAGTAACATGAGTCTTTTAACTTTTTTTACCCTCCTATTTCTCCTACAATCGTTCGATATTCGATAGGTGATAAATGGAAATGAGGTATTCATGAGCGCCGCCAAACACCACAAACTCATTATTCTTGGCTCCGGTCCAGCAGGCTATACCGCTGCGGTTTATGCTGCCCGAGCAAATTTAAATCCGGTTCTTATTACCGGGGTTGAAAAAGGCGGTCAATTGACTACAACCACCGAGGTCGAAAACTGGCCAGGCGATCCTGAAGATTTGACCGGCCCAGGGTTAATGGAGCGCATGCACCAACATGCTGAAAAATTCCAAACTAAAATCATTTCTGACCATATTCAAAAAGTTGATCTGCAAAACCGGCCTTTACGCCTTTATGGTGATGAACAAGAATATACCTGTGACGCACTGATTATCGCAACAGGTGCTTCTGCCCGTTACTTAGGTTTACCTTCTGAAGAGACATTCAAAGGGCGTGGTATTTCAGCCTGTGCAACTTGTGATGGTTTCTTTTATCGTAACCAGAAAGTCGCCGTTGTTGGCGGTGGTAATACTGCGGTAGAAGAGGCCTTATATCTGGCAAATATTGCAGCGGAAGTTCATCTAATTCATCGCCGTGATACCTTCCGTTCAGAGAAGATCTTGATTAATCGCCTGATGGATAAAGTCAAAAATGGCAATATCATCCTGCACACCGATCGTATTCTGGATGAAGTACTCGGTGATGATATGGGTGTTACCGGTGTTCGCCTACGCGATACCCAAAGTGGCGCTACAGAAGAATTGGCGGTTACCGGCACCTTCATTGCTATCGGCCATACTCCCAATACCACTATCTTTGAAGGCCAATTAGAACTGGATAATGGTTACATCAAAGTTCAATCCGGTTTACAGGGTAACGCCACTCAGACCTCTATTCCCAGTGTATTCGCCGCCGGTGATGTCATGGATCATACCTACCGACAGGCAATTACGTCCGCCGGTACAGGTTGTATGGCAGCCCTTGACGCAGAACGTTTCCTGGATGGGCTAGCCGCTAAATAAATTCTTTTTCTTTCAAGGCGCTATTTCGGTAGCGCTTTTTAACATGTAACATATCAGCAGGATGTTGACACATAGGATATGTCCAGCCTTTTGGTACACCATTACTCTCACCTGTTAAATTAGAATTTTTCCTTATGGACAAAACAAGACAGTATGAATTGGTTCGCTGGCTGAAACAGCAAAGTGCCCCGGCCCAACGCTGGCTCCGCCTGTCCATGTTATTTGGCTTAATCAATGGATTATTGATTATTGCTCAAGCCTGGCTACTGGCCTCAATTCTGCAAGCTTTAATCATGGATAATCTTCCACGCGAGCACATTACGAACGAATTTTGGTTGCTAGCAGCCACCTTTGTGTTACGAGCTATCATCAGTGCCATTCGGGAACGAATCGGTTTTATCTGTGGCAAAGTCGTGCGTCAGAAAATCCGCGCTATGGTATTAGATAAGCTGGAACAACTTGGCCCAATGTGGGTTAAGGGTAAACCAGCCGGTAGCTGGGCAACCATTATTCTTGAGCAGATAGAAGATATGCAGGATTATTATTCCCGCTATCTGCCACAGATGTCTCTCGCCGTCATAATCCCTATTCTTATTCTGATCACCCTATTCCCTGTTAACTGGGCTGCCGGGCTAATTTTATTCGCTACTGCTCCCCTGATCCCGCTATTTATGGCGCTGGTTGGTTTAGGCGCCGCAGACGCTAATCGGCGTAATTTTGTCGCACTAGGGCGGTTAAGCGGTAATTTTCTTGATAGGTTACGTGGGTTAGAAACGTTGCGCTTGTTTTATCGCGGCAAAGTAGAAACACAACAAATCAACGAATCCACCGAAAACTTCCGTTGCAGAACGATGGAAGTGCTGAGATTAGCGTTCCTTTCCTCTGCGGTGCTGGAGTTCTTTGCAGCCATTTCTATTGCCGTTGTCGCTGTTTATTTCGGTTTCTCCTATTTGGGGGAGCTTAATTTTGGCAGTTACGGGATGGGTGTTACCCTGTTTGCCGGTTTTCTGGTGTTAACCCTCGCCCCAGAATTTTTTCAGCCATTACGCGATCTGGGTACTTATTATCACGCTAAAGCACAGGCGATTGGGGCCGCCGAAGCATTAGTGACTTTATTGAGCAGTGATGGTGAATATGCACCTGCCGGTGGTGATAAAACACTTCCCCCCCAAGATCCGTTGACCATCATTGCTAATAATCTGGAAATTTTGGCCCACGACGGCAACCGGCTTGCTGGCCCGTTGAATTTTACTATAGAGAAAAATCAACGGGTGGCATTAATTGGTCAAAGTGGAGCAGGTAAAAGTTCCCTCTTGAATTTACTGTTAGGGTTCCTGCCCTATCGTGGTTCAATACAAATTAATGGCACCGAACTGTGTGAGTTGGATCAACAGAGATGGCGTAATCAACTGAGCTGGGTTGGACAAAATCCACATCTGCCTGAGCAGACTTTGCTTGATAATATTCGTCTGAACCAACCTAATGCCAATCAACAACAAATCCATCAGGTTATGGAACAAGCATACGTCATCGAATTTATTCACGATTTACCCGATAGGCTGAATACCATCATCGGTGATAATGCAGCACGATTATCCGTTGGTCAGGCCCAACGTATCGCTGTTGCCCGTGCCCTATTGAAACCTTGCCGGTTATTATTACTGGATGAGCCTGGCGCCAGCCTGGATGCGCATAGCGAACAACAGGTGATGGAAACACTCAATCAGGCATCTCATCATCAGACGACCCTGTTAGTTACCCATCAATTGGAAGAAACGCTGGAATATGATCAGATTTGGGTCATGGAAAAGGGGTTGATTATTGAACAGGGAGATTACCAGTCGCTAAGCCAATCTCAAGGGGTATTCACCCGCCTGTTATCCCATCGAAGTAAGGAGCTGTAATTATGCGGGTATTGCTTCCTTTTCTGGCGCTCTATCGCCGTCATTGGTTTCTTATCAGTTTAGGCATGGTTCTGACCATTGTTACACTACTCGCCAGCATAAGTTTACTGACCCTCTCTGGCTGGTTCCTTGCAGGCGCAGCACTAGCAGGTCTTGCCGGTTATACATTCAACTATATGCTACCGGCGGCCGGTGTCCGTGGCTCAGCCATTCTTCGAACTGCCGGGCGCTATGCTGAACGGTTGGTTAGCCATGATGCCACTTTCCGGGTATTGGCACATTTACGGGTTTTTGCCTTTCAGAAAATCTTGCCACTTTCACCGGGAGGAATAGCTCGTTTTCGCCAAGGAGAATTATTAAACCGACTAGTTGCTGATGTTGAAACATTGGATCATCTCTATTTACGGGTGATTTCGCCGATATTATCAGCTCTTATCGTTATCATGGTCCTCACTTTCGGCCTTGGCTTTCTGGATCTCACATTAGCCTATATCCTTGGCGGTATTATGCTGGCTCTGTTGATCCTGCTGCCATCAGTATTTTATAACGCAGGTAAATCCGTTGGCCACAATCTGACTATTCTGCGTGGTCAATACCGCACCCAACTCACAGCGGCATTGCAAGGACAAGCCGAATTGATGGTATTCGGTGCTGCTGGCCGTTTCCGCAAGTCAATGGCTGATATTGAGTCACGTTGGTTAAGACGTCAGCAACAGCAAGCGAATCTAACCGGCTTGTCACAGGCAGTTATGATTTTTGCCACCGGTATGACTGTCACATTGATCTTATGGCTGGCAGCTAACGGCGTGGGGGGAAACAAACAACCGGGGGCATTAATCGCACTGTTCGTCTTCTGTTCTCTTGCCGCATTTGAAACTCTGGGTCCCGTCACTGTTGCATTTCAACATCTAGGACAGGTCGTTACCTCTGCAACCCGGGTTTCTCAATTGATGCAACAAGAACCGGAAGTAACCTTTCCTACATCAGGGCCGGAAAGTTCAGCTCAAGCCAGTATTGATATCAAAAATATCAGTTTCACTTATCCTGATCAGCCAATGGCCGTCCTGAAAAATGTTTCTCTCTGCTTGAAAGCAGGGGAACATGTCGCGCTGTTAGGCAAAACCGGTTGTGGTAAATCTACCTTGCTACAATTATTGACCCGGGCCTGGGATATTGATTCAGGCTCAATCTGTCTGAATCAGCATTCTATTACTGCTTATGACGAATCAACTCTGCGCAGTATGATATCGGTTGTTTCACAACGTGTTCATGTGTTCAGTCATACTTTACGACAGAATTTATTACTGGCAAAACCAAATGCAACCGATAATGAACTAGAAATTGTGCTGAAACAGGTAGGTTTAAGCAATCTACTGGAAACCAATGAGGGACTAAACTGCTGGATGGGCGAAGGCGGTCGTCAGTTGTCAGGCGGTGAACAGCGCCGCTTGGGAATTGCCAGAGCGTTACTGCACTCGGCGCCACTGATGTTACTGGATGAACCTACGGAAGGACTCGATGCGGATACTGAACAACAAATTCTATCTCTATTGCATCAGCATTGTCAGCATAAGTCACTGATTATTGTCACCCACCGCCTGTACGGGCTTGACCATATGGACCGTATTTACGTCATGGATGGCGGCACTATTATTGAACAAGGGCAGCATAATGAATTACTGGCTCAGCAAGGTCGCTATTATCAGTTTTATCAGCGACCACATCAGATTCGTCTTAAACCGGGGCAGTAACACATGATGCCAATAATTCAACTGGATGCTGATTCATATGATTTCCCTCACCCGAAAGAAGCATTAACGGAGCCTAACGGCCTACTGGCAGTCGGGGGAGATTTATCCGCTAAGCGATTAAATGCAGCCTACCATCAAGGTATTTTCCCTTGGTTTTTACCCAGTGAAATGCCACTTTGGTGGTCCCCCGATCCGCGTGCGGTAATCATTCCGGGTGAATTGCATATCGGCCGAACCCTACGCCGGTTTCTGCGCAATCCCCCATACCATATTACGGTGAATCATGCTTTTGAACAGGTGGTTCATTTCTGTGCTCAACGGCAGGAAGGAACATGGATAGGCAAGGATATTCAACAAGGTTATAAAAAATTATATCAGATAGGACAAGCGCATTCAGTAGAAGTCTGGCACAATGAGCGGATTGTTGGTGGTTTGTACGGTGTCAGCGTTGGCACACTATTCTGCGGTGAGTCTATGTTCAGCAGAATGGAGAATGCATCCAAATGTGCGTTCATTGCCTTCTATCACCATTTTCTGCGACACGGTGGTGAACTACTGGATTGCCAAGTGCTTAACCATCACACAGCTTCACTGGGTGCAAAAGAGATCCCCAGGGAAGAATTTATTCAGTATCTTTATCAATTCAGAAATCGGTCATTAAAACCTGGTTGCTGGTTACAACAAGTACTGGAATTATAATCAACATTTGACCGATTCATGTTGCTGATAACATAAATATCACTATGCACTATTTGCAAAATAACGGGTTAAAATACAACATTCCTTTACATAATGAGGGTTTTTCGGCATTATCTTGCCCGTTAAAAACGATGGTTATTAAACTTAGAGGATTAGATGGCCAAAGAAGACAATATTGAAATGCAAGGTACTGTGCTAGACACACTACCAAACACTATGTTCCGCGTTGAATTAGAAAACGGGCACGTAGTCACTGCTCACATTTCAGGTAAAATGCGTAAAAACTATATTCGCATCCTGACAGGCGACAAGGTTACAGTTGAGCTGACCCCATATGACCTGAGCAAAGGCCGTATCGTCTTCCGTAGCCGCTGATTCATTACCGTTTTCAGATATTACACCACAGGTAGCAACTTTGTATTTAACAACTTTGTATTCACCTGTGGTGTCGCTCTTCTATTAGTGCACTACATCTTCCGGCTTCTGCTTATAAGCATTGCTGAAATCGTAAGTCAGTATGCGTTTTGCCTTATCCAAGCCGATACTCACCGAACCACCGTGAACTAATGAGCCGAATAGGAGTTCATTTGCCAACGGTTTTTTCAAGCTATCCTGAATAACCCGCGCCATTGGACGAGCACCCATTGCTTTATCATAGCCTTTATCACATAACCATTGACGAGCATCCGCACTGACCTCCAGCGAAACGCCTTTTTCATCCAATTGTGCTTGCAAGGCGACAATGAACTTATCAACTACCTGTTGAATGACTTCAATAGAAAGCGTATTAAACCAGATGATACCATCAAGACGGTTACGGAATTCCGGTGTAAACACTTTCTTAATTTCTTCCATTGCATCGGAGTTGTTATCCTGCTGCTTAAATCCAATGGATTTGCGCTGTGTTTCACGTACACCCGCATTCGTTGTCATGACTAAAATGACGTTACGAAAATCCGCTTTGCGCCCGTTGTTATCAGTCAGAGTACCGTTATCCATGACTTGCAATAACAGGTTAAATACATCTGGATGTGCTTTTTCAATCTCATCAAGCAGCAATACTGAATGAGGATGTTTAATCACAGCATCCGTAAGCAATCCTCCTTGATCAAAACCAACATATCCCGGTGGTGCACCAATTAAACGACTTACTGTATGGCGCTCCATATATTCTGACATATCAAAACGCAATAATTTGATATTCAACACCTTAGCAAGCTGTACGGTGACTTCCGTTTTCCCTACGCCTGTCGGACCTGCAAGTAGGAAAGAACCCACCGGTTTATTATCCTGCCCCAACCCTGCACGACTCATCTTAATAGCTTCGGTCAATGCCGCAATCGCGGTATCCTGACCGAATACCAACATTTTCAGCCGCTCATCCAGCGTTCTTAGGACATCTTTATCACTGGCAGAAACGGTTTTTTCAGGAATCCGGGCAATCCGGGCAACGACGAATTCAATATCCGACACATTAATCGTTTTTTTACGGCGACTAATCGGCACCAGACGAGTACGCGCCCCAGCTTCATCGATCACATCGATCGCCTTATCCGGTAAGTGGCGATCAGTAATGTATTTCACCGATAAATCAACCGCAGCACGGATAGCTTTCGTGGTATAACGTACATCATGGTGCGCCTCATATTTTGGCCGCAACCCTCTAATAATCTGTACTGTCTCTTCGGGTGAAGGCTCAACAATATCAATCTTCTGAAAACGACGCGCTAATGCCCGATCTTTTTCAAAAATATTACTGAATTCATGATAGGTCGTAGAACCAATCACTCTGATACGTCCACTGGATAACAATGGCTTAATCAGATTAGCCGCATCGACCTGCCCCCCTGACGCAGCCCCCGCACCGATAATGGTATGGATTTCATCTATAAATAGAATACTTTTTCTATCCTGCTCAAGGGTTTTTAACAATGCTTTGAAGCGCTTCTCAAAATCGCCACGATATTTAGTTCCCGCTAGCAATGAACCAATATCCAACGAATAAATCGTACAATCTGCCATCACTTCCGGTACATCTTTTTGCACAATCCGCCACGCCAGCCCTTCTGCAATAGCTGTCTTACCAACCCCCGATTCTCCGACCAACAATGGGTTGTTTTTTCGACGGCGGCACAATATCTGAATTGTTCTTTCTAACTCATCCTGGCGGCCAATCAATGGATCAATCTGTCCTCTTTGAGCGAGTTGATTAAGATTAGTTGTAAAATTTTCCAACCGATCCTCTCCTGTAAGCTGCTCTTCTGCTGATTGCGTGCCTGTCTCCTGATGATCCGATTCCGAGTCCTCTTTTTGAGTTCCGTGAGAAATGAAATTAACCACGTCCAGACGACTCACATCATGTTTACGCAGCAAATAAGCCGCTTGAGACTCCTGTTCGCTAAAAACAGCCACCAGCACATTAGCACCAGAAACCTCTGAACGCCCAGAGGATTGAACATGAAATACCGCGCGCTGAAGAACACGTTGGAAGCTCAACGTTGGCTGAGTCTCCCGCTCATCATTTTCAGGTAACAACGGTGTCGTTTGTGAAATAAAATTCTCCAGCTCCTTACGCAATTGAGCCAGATTGACCTTGCAGGCTTCCAATGCTTCACGCGCTGATGAATTACTTAACAACGCCAGCAATAAGTGCTCCACGGTCATAAACTCGTGTCTGTTATCCCGTGCTTTAGCAAAGGCGATATTAAGACTAAGTTCAAGCTCTTGGTTGAGCATAAGCACCTCCCCCTAAAAATCAGTATACCTGGTCAAACTTTTTCCAGCGTACAAAGTAATGGATGCCCATACTCCCTGGCATACATATTTACCTGGGCTGCTTTAGTTTCTGCCACCTCAGCAGTATAAACCCCACAAACAGCCTTCCCTTGATAATGGACATCCAACATTAATTGCGTTGCCCGTTCAATATCATAAGAAAAGAACTTTCGTAATACGTCAACTACAAACTCCATCGGAGTGTAATCATCATTGTTAAGAATGACCTGATACATTGACGGCGGTTGCAGTTTTTGTTGTCGCTCATCCTTAATAGATTCCTTACTTTTCAAATTGTTATGATACTCGCTCATTATTTTCCCAACGGATTAATCTCTAAAACCAGCCACTGCCAGCAAATAAATTATGTTGCCATTTATCTTATCATTATCTGGGCAACTCCTTTTACCACAGACTATTCCCCTATGAAAACTCGGCATAAAAGTGCATGAACGAAACTCATATCGTTATCTATATCAAACTTTAGTCATTCAAAACAACCAGACATTTGTTCTGTGCTTGACGAGAATTTGATTTTTACTACAGTATGTTTTGTGAACAAACATAGATAATGCCACTGTTTACATGTGATTGTTTACGACTGTTATATTAATGGCTCATCTCAACCGAAATCATTAGACGAGGGATGTAAAAGTATGGAGACAGGTACTGTTAAGTGGTTCAATAATGCTAAGGGTTTTGGGTTTATTTGCCCGGCAAGCGGCGGAGAAGATATATTCGCTCATTACTCAACCATTCAGATGGACGGTTACCGGACGCTGAAAGCGGGCCAAAAGGTGAATTTCAGCGTTCACCAAGGACCAAAGGGAAATCATGCCAGTATTATTGTTCCTCTTGAAAACGAACCCAAAGGCTAAATAGCCTGGCCTGTGGGTCATAACCAGGTATTATTTTCATACGCCGCAGGCAATTACCTGCGGCGTCATATTATTTCCGCTTATTCTCTTGCCAACGCTTCGATTGGATCAAGACGAGCAGCATTACGGGCCGGCAGAAACCCAAATATCACCCCAATTGCGGTAGAACAGGCGAAAGCACTGAGTAAAGCAACAGGCTGGAAAACAAAGCTCCAGCCAGGGAGCGCTAATTGAGCGATAAATGCAATCATATAAGAGAGTGCAATGCCCAAAACGCCACCAACCAGACAAACCAAAATAGCTTCTATCAGAAACTGTTGCATCACATCACTGGTTCTTGCGCCTACTGCCATACGGATGCCGATCTCTCTTGTACGTTCAGTTACTGAAACCAACATAATATTCATGACGCCAATACCACCAACTATCAGTGAAATCACCGCCACCATCGTCAAAAACAGTTGTAAAGTATGGGCCGTTTTTTCCGCTGCTTTTACCATCATGTCCACGTTATAGGTGAAAACATCCTTTTTGCCGTGGCGCAAAGTGAGCAATTGAACTATCTTCTTTTCTATATCCTTAGAGTTATAATCATCCTTTATTCTGACAGTAATTGAATCCAGATAATTTCGGTTCATCAGACGGCTGGTCATCGTGCTATGAGGCAACCAGACATGTAATGATTTGCTACTGCCAAATGCAGCTCTCTTATCAGATATCACTCCCACAATTGTGGCCGGCATATTACCCACCAAAATCACCTCCCCAATCACATTTTTCTGGTGAGGAAACAATTTACGCTGAGTATTTTTATCAATAACCACAACTTGCCCCTGACGGCGTATCATATCCAATGAGAACCCCATTCCCTGAGCAAAGCGCAGAGCATAAACCTGAAAAAACTCATCACCAACGCCAGTCACTCTTGAAGCAACATCAATGTTCCCTTTACGAAGGCGCATTTGCCCCTCAATTTCTGGTGAAACCGCCAGAATATAGGGCTGCGCTTTAATCGCGTCTGAATCCTCTATTTTTAGCGCTTGCATACTGACCGGATCATCAAGGCCAAAATCTTCTCCCGGATAAATATCAATAGTATTCGTCGCAATCTCTTTAATATCGGATAATACCGATGCCCGAGCCGCATCTCCGATAACCAAAATAGTCACGACAGAAGCAATACCAATGATAATCCCCAACATAGTCAGTAAAGTGCGCATCTTGTTGGCAACCATCGCTCGCCATGCCATAAATAAAGCTTCATTAAACCGCCCAAGGGTCTGGCGTATTGAAGATATTTTTGATGTTGACGACGGGACCTTAGTGACTTTTTTGCTTATTTTCGTACCAGAATCACTCATAATATGACCATCCTTGATCTCGATAATGCGCTGTGCCTGCGCCGCGATTTTCGGATCATGAGTGACAATAATGACGGTATGCCCCTGTTCACACAGTTGTTTGAGGATCGCCATCACCTCTTCGCCGGAATGGCTATCCAACGCTCCCGTTGGTTCGTCGGCTAAAATGACTTGCCCTCCGTTCATCAACGCTCTGGCGATACTAACCCTCTGCTGCTGTCCACCAGAAAGCTGCCCCGGACGATAGCAGGTTCTCTCTTCAAGCCCCAAACGACCAAGTAATTCTATGGCTCTCTGGCGACGTACCGCTTTAGAGGCTCCTGAGTAGATAGCAGGAATTTCCACATTCTGTTCAGCGGTCAAATGAGTTAGCAAATGATAACGCTGAAAAATAAAGCCAAAATGTTCCCGCCTTAGTGCTGCCAATTCATCATCACTCAGTTCAGCAACATTCTGTCCTGCGACCCGGTATTCACCCTGACTGGGTTTATCAAGACAACCAAGAATATTCATCAGTGTCGATTTACCCGAACCTGACGCGCCGATAATGGCAACCATCTCACCGGCATGAATAGACAAGGTGACATCATCCAGTACTTTTACCTGCTGCTCACCAGCGGGATAGCTGCGCTCTATACCTTTCAGCTCAAGTAACGCATCCATTACTCATCCTCGACTTCTTCACTACGACCAGTGATCACCTGCTCATGTTCTTTCAGGCCAGATAGAATCTGTACATTTACATCATTGCGCACACCAATGGTCACTTCTCGTTTCTCTTCTTTATCGCCATTCAAGATATCCACCTCATAGCGAGTTGGCGTAATCTGTTTACCCAGAGCAGAGATCGGGATCATTAACACATCACGATGGGAATCAAGCTGAATTTTCACTTGGGCGGTCATTTGCAAACGCAAAAGTTGCTGAGGATTAGCCACCTCAAAGCGGGCATAGAAGAAAATGGCATCATTAATCTTTTCTGGCGTCGGCAAAATATCTTTCAACACCCCTGGAAAATTTTTATCCGGTGCGCCTAATACAGTAAAAGAAGCTTTCTGGCCCGGTTTCAGGTAAATAACATCGGCCTCTGACACTTCCGCTTTTACCAACATCGTTCCCAGATCAGCCAGTGTCAGAATAGTCGGGGCTTCCTGTGCCGCAATGACTGTTTGCCCCTGAAGGGTTTTGATATTGACAACGATACCATCCATTGGCGCGGTAATCCGGGTATATTGCAAATTAGTCTGAGCAGTATCAAGGCTGGCCTGATTTTTACTGATTTGCGCCAGCAAAGTTTCTACCTTCGCTCTTTTTACTTCAACGTCCGTTTTAGCCTGATCCAATTCCTGGAGTGAGACAGCCTGTACTTTTGCCAGATTGTTCTGACGCTGTAATGTCACCTGCGCCAATTCCAATTGTGCCTTGGCTTCTATCAAATAAGCACTCAATTCTTTGATCGTGGCTTCAACTTCTTTGACCTGGTTTTGCGCAGGTTTAGGATCAATCAATGCCAATAACTGGCCTTCTGTCACCTTATCACCCACTTCAACATACAAATTCTGCAACTGACCACTTACCTGTGCGCCCACATCCACTTTTCTGACCGCATCCAATTTCCCCGTTGCCAGTACATTTTTTTCCAAATCGCCTTTAATGATAGAGACTGTCTGATATTTAATCGCTTCTGGCCTATACAGAAAATATCCCAGAACCAATGTGATAACGGTCACAATAGCTAACAATACAACCCATCGACGTTTCGAACGAATAAAATTCATTTAAATATCACCATATTAAGCATTGGATTCAGAAAAATAGTAAAAACTTATTTCTTGCAATACCACGAAAACCTGAGATTTCCACTCATTCCAGATAGATACCGTTCCCTTTACGTTTTATATCCACTGAAAGTTATTAATAACACACCCACCTTAAGAATAAAAAATTCTTTGAGCAACAATACATTTCACTCTATCCTGGCTATTCTCTTAATGTAAAAAAATTGTTATCTTTTATTTTTATAGTCTTTACAATCGATTTTTATACTGAATTTGGATAAAAAGACGTTAATCGTTTTAAAGGATGTTAATTATGTACTCTGGGCTGCTGATCATTCTTTTGCCATTAACGTTAGGCTATCTTATCCATTTGAATAATAAAGTATTGTTAAATGCAGTTCATCACCTTCTTAACGCGATGGTCTATATCATCCTGTTTTTAATGGGGATCAGCCTGGCTTTGTTGGACGATTTAGGCCGTAACCTCTTCTCTATCTTTCAATACGCGATAACATTTTTTTTATGTATTTTTACAGCTAATATGCTGGCGTTATTCCTGCTTGAAAAGCGCGATCCTTGGATTATCAGCCCGCATAAACAGGAAAAACCCCCTTCCCGTTTACATATGGTTTTTGAATCACTGAAATTATGTGGCATGCTGATTTTAGGTTTCCTATTTGGGCTCACTGGCTGGTCATGGCTGCACTTCTCCAATCATGCCAGTGAAATCGCCTTAATCGTTTTACTGTTACTCGTCGGTATTCAATTACGTAACAACGGTATGAGCCTGAAACAGATATTGCTAAACCGCCGTGGTGCTATTATTGCGATTATCATTGCTGTCAGCGCGCTTATCGGCGGTACAATTGCGGCACTTATTCTCGGACTTCCAGTGAAAACAGGTTTAGCATTAGCTTCTGGTTACGGCTGGTATTCCCTTTCTGGCATCTTACTTTCCGACGCTTACGGGCCGGTAATCGGCAGTGCCGCATTCTTTAATGATCTGGTACGCGAACTGGTGGCAATTATGCTCATTCCAGTTCTAATCAATCGATATCGCTCAAGCGCTCTAGGATTAAGCGGGGCGACCTCGATGGATTTCACCTTGCCAGTATTACAACGGTGTGGTGGCGTCAGTATTGTTCCAGCAGCAATAGTTCACGGTTTTGTGCTAAGTTTGCTCGCACCCTTACTGATGGCATTCTTTACTTAACCAAAAGTTGAGCCACAATTAATACTTGATGTCATAAATAACGGTTCGGACGCTTCATTCATCATAAGTCGTCCGCTGCCGCTGCTTATCCTAATATGCTTACTCGTTGTGGTCGATCCATCTTTCCACGGCATGGAAATAGAATAAATAATCTTTTGTTGATAAATCACACAAATAGCAGCCAGAACGCGTTAATGATACATGTAATTGAAATATCAATTAATAATATTCTGTACATAAGATATTGCATAATTATGCTAACGAGTTTAGCATCAAACCAAATCACTGACTATTCAGAATTAAAGCATGAGTATTCAATTAAAAAGCATTGATTGCTATTACGGCGTCCAGCAGGCACTGTTTGATATTAATCTTGAGTGTTCTCCAGGGGAAACGATGGTTTTGCTAGGGCCAAGTGGCGCCGGTAAAAGTACGCTGTTGCGAGTATTAAACCTGCTGGAAATACCACGATCCGGCCAGTTGCATATAGCTAATCATCAATTCGATTTCGAACAAACACCAGGAACCAAGGAGATTCGTTCTCTACGCCAGAATGTAGGTATGGTTTTTCAGCAATATCACTTATGGCCTCATCTTACTGTTATGGATAACCTGATCGAAGCACCTTGTCGCGTACTCGGTTTATCCAAGCAACAGGCGCAGGAAAAAGCGGATAAGCTCCTTTCCCGCTTGCGCTTAGAGGATTTCGCTGGCCGATTTCCACAACACTTATCCGGCGGGCAACAGCAACGGGTCGCTATTGCACGAGCATTGATGATGGAACCCCAGGTTTTATTATTTGATGAACCCACAGCAGCGCTGGATCCAGAAATCACAGCACAGGTTGTCAATATCATCCATGAATTATCCGCTACGGGCATTACGCAGATTATCGTTACCCATGAAGTGGAAATCGCCCGTAAGGCCGCAAGCCGTGTCGTATATATGGAAAACGGCCGCATTATAGAACAAGGTGATATCAGCCATTTTACACAACCACAAACCAAAGCCTTTGCTAATTATCTGTCACACTAACTATTAATAGGATATAGCGATGAAAAAACTACTTTTTGCAGCCCTCTTAGGCACAGTAGCTTTATCTGCAACCGCCACGGAAAAAGAGACCATTCGTTTTGCCACAGAAGCCACTTACCCTCCGTTTGAGTTCATCGATGCAAATAATAAAATTCAGGGTTTTGATGTCGATTTGGCCAATGCCATCTGTGAGAAAATTAATGCCACATGTACCTTTACTAACCAATCCTTTGACAGCCTGATCCCTAGCCTGAAATTTCGTCGCTTCGACGCTTTAGCCGCCGGTATTGATATCACACCCGAGCGCCGAAAACAGGTTGATTTTACTAACACTTATTACGATAACTCCGCAGTTTTCATCTCCGTTAAAGGCAAAGTCTCCAGTACCGCAGAGCTGAAAGGCAAACTTGTGGGTATTCAGAATGGGACAACTCACCAGAAGTATCTGATGGAACAACGAAAAGAGATTAAAACCGTTCCTTATGACAGCTATCAAAATGCCATTCTGGATCTGAAAAATGGCCGTCTGGACGCCGTTTTCGGTGACACTGCCGTTGTTAACGAGTGGCTGAAAAAGAATGAAAACTTAAGTACCGTAGGTAACAAAGTCACTGACAAAAATTACTTTGGTATCGGCTTAGGCATTGCAGTTCGTAAGGGTAACAAAGATCTACAAGATAAGCTGAATAAAGCACTCGCTGACATCAAACGAGATGGCACTTATGACATCATTTATAAAAAATGGTTTAAATAAGTAGCCGAATCTCTATGAATGAATTCCAATCTCTAACAAGCGCCGCCTGCATCACCGTCGGCCTTGCCGTGTCTGCATTAGTGCTTGGTCTGATTTTAGCTATGCTATTTGCTGCTTGGGAATCAGCCCGTTGGAAACCCTTCGCCATACTTGGCACCTGTTGGGTCACTCTGTTCAGAGGATTGCCAGAAATTTTGGTCGTGCTATTCGTTTACTTCGGCGCATCACAACTTCTCATGACACTGGCTGATGGCTTTGACATTAATCTTATCTTCTGGCACTCCAGAATTCAGATAGATATTCAAGACTTTTATGTCAGCCCATTCCTTTGTGGTGTCATTGCACTTTCCCTACTCTACTCTGCCTATGCATCCCAGACACTCCGTGGTGCGATAAAAGCCATTCCGGCCGGCCAATGGGAAGCCGGTCAAGCATTAGGTCTTGGTCGCGCTGAAATATTTTTCCGCCTGATCATGCCTCAAATGTGGCGACATGCTCTACCAGGGCTCGGTAACCAATGGTTAGTTTTGTTGAAAGATACCGCGCTGGTATCGCTTATCAGTGTGAATGATCTCATGCAGCAAACCAAAAGTATTGCCACACGCACTCAGGAACCCTTTACCTGGTATATGATTGTGGCGCTTATCTATCTGGCTATCACTCTGATCAGTCAGTTTATTCTGAAAAAAATTGAGATGCATACCACTCGCTTTGATCGGAGCACTCCCTGATGCTTGAGTATATTCAACAAATTTTACCGGGTCTGCAAACCAGTCTGAGCCTGACCGTCACAGCGCTTTTTGTTGCTTTCATGATGTCCGTCTTGTTCACTATGGTTCTGACCATGAAACTGCCAGTACTGACACAACTGGTAAAAACCTACATTACTCTGTTTACCGGTACGCCTTTGTTGGTACAGTTCTTCCTGATTTATTACGGGCCTGGGCAGTTTCCATCCATAAAAGCGTACCCGTGGCTTTGGCAATTACTGTCTGAGCCCTGGCTGTGCGCAATGGTAACGCTAGCGCTTAACAGTGCGGCATATTCTACTCTGCTATTCTATGGCGCAGTAAAGGCCATTCCTGCTGGCCAATGGCAATCCTGTCAAGCATTGGGAATGTCTAAAGCACAATCTATGCGAATCTTGTTGCCCTACGCTTTTAAGCGGGCGTTATCTTCCTATTCCAACGAAGTTGTACTAATTTTCAAGAGTACTTCTCTCGCAAGTACCATTACTTTGCTGGAAGTAATGGGATACAGCCAGCTTCTATTTGGCCGCAATTATGATGTGATGGTTTTTATTGCCGCAGGGGTGATTTATCTATGCGTTAACGGCATCCTGACTTTACTAATGCGGATGATTGAACGCCGTGCACTCGCTTTTGAGCGCCATAACTGAACAGGGTTGGGTGTTCTTACTGGAACCCCATCCCCACACATTCTTTCGTTATTCAATCGTAATTTAACTTCAATAACGTTAAAACTTCGTAATGTTCGGTATGAGGAAACATATCAAACAATTGTGTCTTTTCTATACGATAGTTAACCAGTACAGCAATATCTTTCGCCATTGTCTGAGCATTACAGCTTGAATAAAGAATATAATCCGGCGCCATTTTACTGAGATAATCGCACAACACCTTACCAATTCCCCGGCGAGGTGGGTTTACCAAAACCAATTGCGGAATTTTATCTTTTGCTACAGCAAAATGTGTTGAGTCCAAAGCTTGAAACTCGATGTTTTCCAAACCCAGTGTTTTCGCCGAATCGCGGGCACAATCAATGGCTTCTGAGCTGATTTCAATGCCGGTTAAACAGGTATTTTTATCTGCGCAATGCAGACCAAAACCCCCAACACCACAGAATAGATCCCACATGCTACTGATTTTCAGTTCACGAACCCAACGCCCTGCTGTTGCATACAATTCAGAAGCCATTTTCGGGTTAGTCTGGAAAAAGCTATGTGGACGGATGTAAAGAGGAATGCCATTGAACTGTTCTTTCAGCGCCTTTTGTTCAGTAAACAGAATCTCTTTTTCCCCCTCCAAAATCGCCATATGGATTGGCTGAATATTGGCAGAGATCACCGTAAGCTGTGGCAATCGCTCACACAACCGGGGTAAAGCACGCTCCAGTTGAGCAATTTTTGTTTCAGAACGCAGTACAAAACGTAACATCATTTCACCGCTATGACGGCTTTCTGTCAGCAACAAATATTTCAGTTCACCCCGTTTACGAGCAATGTTATACGGCGTCAAGCCGGCACAAGCAATGAACGATTTAACAACATCGAATACAGGCTGAAAATGCGCTGGATAGAGGGGACAATGACACAGATCAACCGCCGTGCCATCACGATGCAACATGCCTAACAATGGGCGTTCTACACTGCCACTGACGACCATTTTAGCTTTATTACGAAAGGCATCTTGTTGGCTGGCAATTGGAGGTAACCATTGCTTCACAATAGCTTGAGGTAATAACTGCTTTAAATTCTGCTGCTTATCTTCTAACTGCTGAGAATAGGGTTTTTCGAGCCACTGACAAGAGTGACAGTGCCCCGCAGAATAATGCGTACATTGCATGGTTGGATGACCGTGTTGAAAATATTAGTGCAAAGTAAAAGTCGGCACCTTAACAGAAGCTTGTGATTCCTCTTCCTCTTCAATGTCACTCTCGATTTCGATATCACGATTAATATACAACAAATTATTACTGTGAATTTCAAAAATCACCCCCGCAATCTGCTCTTCGCTTTGTTGCAAGAAATGAGAAAACTGGGAAAAAGTCAGCCCGGCTGAAACAAGGAAAGATTGACACACCACCAATTTCGGTAGATTTTCATCCTGAATATCAAGAAAAGCCTTGATTGTCAACGAACTGGCATTAATCTGGCTTAGATTAGCCATCAAAGGAATAATGGCGGTTGGTTTAACTTCAGCCAACGCAGAAAACAAGATTACATTGTCCAACAGATCAATTTTAGCATCAAATAAACCATCAATATTCTGCATATGAGGTAGATGCAGCGCCTGGCATGAATCGCACTCAAAGTAGGAAATTTTGAGCTGATCCAACCACTCACGCAATACTGATAAGTCAGGAATGACAAGTGAACTCATCTAACAACCCCATACAACGGAAAATGAAAAAGCGCTATAGCTTACGAAATAATTCTTTATCGCGCCATCACCAATAACTGATAAATTATTTTTACTTACCGTTATCACTACCTTCTACCTTATTTTTGCTCTCTTTTTTATGATCAACTCCCAAAAAAGAGAGGCCATACACTGCACGCCAAATGATATTAACCGCAGCAGGAACCAAACAACCTATGCCGATGAAAATCATAACAACATGTGCTTCTGGCGTCATTAGTAAATCTGTTAAGATGACAATATCATTAATAGTCAAATATGACAGGATTAAGCATAAAATTCCGACAATTTCTAGCAGGATAACCTGTTTTGGCATATCTGCCAAAGAACTCATATTGCCTTGATGACTTTTCATCGCATCCTCTCTTAACAACCTGATGCTACATTATACTACCGGAAACACTGTTACCAAAATTGGTATGATGAATTAAAACAAAAGGCAATTTCTGCTTTTTTTTACCGATCGATACAGGCATAGTAGCTATCAAATAAGCATGAGTAACGCATCAAACCGCATTATTTTAATATAACCAAGAGGAGTTTATATGTTTACTGTGATTTTCGGTCGTCCTGGCTGCCCGTACTGTGTCCGCGCGAAAGAGCTGGCGGAACGACTGAAAGAGCAGCGTGATGACTTTGACTTCCGTTATGTTGATATTCACGCAGAAGGTATCACTAAAGCTGATCTGGAAAAAACAGTTGGTAAACCCGTAGAAACCGTCCCGCAAATTTTTGTTGATGAGAAACATATCGGTGGCTGCACTGACTTCGAAGCGTACGTAAAAGAACACCAATTGCTACAATAATCGAACTTCCCGTTTTACTTTCGCTGCGGTAAAAACCGCCATTGATTATTCGTCACAATGGACTCGGTTGATTTGTGCAAAAAATGTTATTTTCATCAAATTGAAAAAAATCTGTTTTTTTTCTTATCACGAAGAACTTTTTTGCCAAACCGTAGTCTGAATTAATGCCACTGCTTTTCTTTGATATCCCCATATTGAGGAACCCGATAGTTAATCCATTTTGGTTCAAGACTATCGGGTTTTTTTATTGTCTGAAGAGTATACCGTTCATAAACACATATACCCTATAGATTTCAAGATGCATCGCGACGGCAAGGGAGCGAGTCCTCAGGAGCATAGATAACTATGTGACCGGGGTGAGTGAGTGCAGCCAACAAAGAGGCAACTTGAAAGATGACGGATATAACCGATTCTACAGATGATCAACCTATCAACCACCGATACTATCAACGCGCTGATCTAGATATTATCATCATATATATCAATGAATTGATTAGTTTTTGTCAGGATGACTGCCAGATATTCCCTTGGTGGAAATATAAACCAAAAATAAATAACACCAACAATTAAGATAATTACGCTTTACTCTCAGGTCAGCCAACTTTACCCTCTTGCGTCCGACTGTCGTGATGTACATAAGTGACTATATGTGAGGCCCGATTTGTTAGAACAAATAAATCATGATCTGTTTACCTTTTTCAATGCTACGCCTGAATCATCACCAGCCATGATTGCAATAGCGACGTTTATTGCAAAATACCTGGTTCTTATTTTCCCTCTAATATTGGCTAGTTTCTGGTTCTGGAGTTCAGAGCGTACTCGCCCTTATCATCGGGTTATCGTCAGTAAAACCACCGTTGCCTTCTGTTTTGCTATGCTAACTTCATACTGTATCGGTTTACTCTGCCCTCACGACCGCCCTTTTGCAGAAGGTTTTGGTTATAACTTTCTTCCTCACGCGCCAACAACCTCATTCCCAAGTCATCATGGAACAACCGTCTTCACTTTCGCTTTATCCTTTTTATTCTGGTATAGGATTTGGCCGGGCTTATGCATGATGGCGATTGCACTGGCAATTGCATGGGCCAGAGTCTATTTAGGCGTTCACTGGCCGATGGATATGGTCGGGGCATTTATCGTCAGCCTAATGGGATGCACTTTTGCACAAATAATATGGAGCCTGTCTGGTGAACGTTTACAAAAAAGATTGAACAGTCTGTACCAACATTGCTGCGCTTTTCCTATCCGTAAAGGCTGGATAAAAAGCTAGCAACATAAATGCAACTTAGTGACTTGAGATAAACGAACGCTATTTCAACCAAAGTCTTTTTATTAGAAATTATTGGCTAATTTTACATACCAAAATGGACATGAGTTAACCAGCAGGGTAATATCCTGTACCCTATTTAGCATTTATTTGCGCTTAAATTCAACTCAACGATTTTCATATAAATCAATAAATCTATATAAATCACTATGTAAATAGATATATAACGAAAGAGATTATTAAAACTTGATCAAAGAATGGCTAGCACATCTTTCATTCATATTATTGATGCTATTAATCTATTATTCTGGTTTTATCTATATCTTTCACAAAGATACAAACATTACATAAGAGATATCTATTTTAAAATCTGGTAAAAAAATTGATATTTATCAATTTATTAACCATTTACTCTATTTGCCATTTTCATTCATTAATATGTAAACGAATAGACAAGAAATAACAAAAACATAAGAGAATAATAAGAGTTGAGTCATGGGCAAATTGAGGCTATAATTTGAACTCATTAAAATTTGCAATATTTAGACAACAATTACACTAAATCTCGTAATATGATGGCTTTTCGAGATATATTCCGCATTTGAGACTATGATCACGGTACTATTCACTAAAAATCGCTATCTTGCCGCTATCAAAAGTCTGGTCTTAAAATTTCCAGACTTTCTTTCAAAAAAGAAAGTAAAGCGAAAATTTCGGCTTGTTAATTTAAAGTCCAATTTTCGACCAAGATGTTAATGTGGTAATAAAAACGTTTAAATAAACACCAGAGATATTTGAAAAATTTATTTTTTATAAAGAAAGAGTTAGGCCACATGTATTTGCATTTATTGCATACTTGCGGCATTGTAATTTCATTTTTTAATTTACCGCGTTATTCTCGGAGATAACTATGGATATGACTCAAACAGGTACGATAGCATCGCAGGCGACCAGCCCAAGCGATTATAAAACCTGGCGTAAATCAGATACAGTATGGATGCTTGGCCTATATGGTACTGCGATTGGTGCCGGTGTATTATTCTTACCCATCAATGCCGGTATTGGTGGCCTACTACCTCTTTTGGTGATGGCGCTACTAGCTTTCCCAATGACTTTCTTCGCCCACCGCGGGATGTGTCGTTTCGTTCTATCCGGTAAAAACCCTGGCGAAGATATTACCGAAGTCGTAGAAGAACACTTTGGCAGCCTGGCAGGTAAACTTATCACCCTGCTCTACTTCTTCGCTATCTACCCGATTCTCTTAGTTTACAGCGTTGCTATTACCAACACCGTAGACAGCTTTATTGTTCACCAATTACATCTGCCATCACCCCCCCGTGCCCTGCTGGCTCTGATCCTAATCATTGGTGTAATGACCATCATCCGTTTCGGTGAACAGGCTATTGTTAAGGCAATGAGCGTGCTGGTATTCCCATTTGTTGCCGTTTTGATGCTACTGGCGTTTTATCTGATCCCTAACTGGAATACCGCAATCTTCGAAAACATCAGCGTTTCTGCATCGAGTGCAAGTCATGGGCTGCTCATCACTCTATGGCTAGCGATCCCAGTAATGGTGTTCTCCTTCAACCACTCGCCAATTATCTCGGCGTTTGCTGTGGCAAAACGTGGAGAATATGGTGAAAATGCTGAGAAAAAATGCTCCCGCATTCTGGCTTACGCCCATATCATGATGGTTGTAACCGTGATGTTCTTCGTATTCAGCTGCGTATTGAGCCTGTCTCCAGAAAATCTGGCAGAAGCCAAAGCACAAAATATTTCTATTCTGTCTTATCTGGCTAACCACTTTAATACACCAGTGATTGCCTACATCGCTCCGTTTATTGCATTCATAGCAATTACCAAATCTTTCCTTGGCCATTATCTGGGTGCGCGTGAAGGTTTTAATGGTATCGTGGTTAAGACATTGCGTGACCAAGGTAAAACTATTGAGCCTAAAAAGCTGAATCGTATCACGTCCATTTTCATGTTAGTAACGACTTGGATTGTCGCTACTCTGAATCCAAGTATTTTGGAAATGATCGAAAGATTAGGTGGTCCTATTATCGCAATGTTGCTGTTCCTTATGCCAATGTATGCAATCAGCAAAGTTCCTGCAATGCGCAAATATAGCGGCAAGCTGAGTAATCTGTTTATCGTCTTTATGGGGTTAGTTGCTATCTCTGCTGTCCTCTACTCACTGTTTGCATAATAAATATTTGGTTGCTGTTCTCTTCAAGCGGGCAGCAACCGAATAATGACATGAGCTAGCTAGCGGAAAAATTTAAACTACACGACCCACTTCACCCAATCCCCCTGCTGTTCATCATATTGCCATAAATCGTCTTCGTTGAAATATCCCCGTTCGTCTATTGGTACCTCCTGCTGCTCTTCTTCGTCCCATTGTTGCCACAACTTATCTGTCAGGATATAAGGCGTCTTGGTCGCAATCTCTCCAGTAAAAGGAAACCTATTGCCAGTCTCCTCAAGACGGATAAACTTAGCATCGGTAGAAATATTAGAGATAACTACAGCCTCAGTTGCTGAAGGAAAGAGAATATAACCATTAATCAGTGGGAAATATCGTGGCAAACCCGGCTTATACGGTGGTGGAATGATATCAACGGCGTTCCACATAAGAATATAATCTAACCCCTCATCGTTATTAGGCCCCATTGGATAACCTTGGTAAAAATAACGATTATGAATTGAATAATTATCCGTCAATACATATGCAATATAAAAATAGTAACTAATCAGATCGACTTCTTCTGTTCTAAACGTACCGAATATTGAATGTAAAGGAAATGTTCCCATGCCACCAAGGAGACCAAGAACCTCATACTGTTCATCATGACCATATTGATCAATATATTTCCCCGTCTTGATTTTCGACACCTGCATATCTGTCAAAATATTATCTCGTCCATTACTTGGATTGAATCTATATCGACCATAAAGAAAGTGCAGACTATCCTCATAAATGTAAGTAAATTGCTCCTGATTAAGCTTATGGAGAGGATTAGGTTTATCCGTCCACCGTTTGTCATCACCTAAATTATTGCGATTTCCAAAACGGATAGAAAGCGCTAACGGATCAAGATATGACATATAACCACCTTTTCATCATAGAATAATGAGCCTATACGCCCATTAAAAAACGATAATTATTTTCCCAACAACGGTTTAACACTATATTGTCATGCCAATTTATAACTGCCTCTCCAGTATTACCTTAAATGTGTTACTGCTAAAGCACTATACCCGTTATCTTTCAAGTTGTCTCTTTGTTGGCTGCACTCGCTCACCCCGGTCACATAGTTACCTATGCTCCCGGGGATTCACTCCCTTGCCGTCGCGATCCATCTTGAAATCCATAGGGTATATTTCTAATAACATTAATTTATTGATAAATATAAAATTATTCTAATACAATTTAACCTTAATATTGAAATAGTTAGTGACATTTCTATTTTATACACTATTGAGTTTTTTAAATAATAGACGAACACTTCATAAAGAAAAATTTTTTTTATAAAAAACACATACAATATCTCATTCACATTAATATTTATATAAATTTCAAATAAATAAATTAACCATATTTACTTACAACAATCAAAAATATAATTAAAAATTTTAATTATCAAACTAATCATTCAAAATAAATAAATTTTCAATTATATTTTAATTTAATCTAATTATATACGATATAAAAAATCCCAGTTATTTTATATTTATCACATCAACAATTTATTTTCTATTTTTTAATAAAATGACTCTATATATCAGGCAATTACATTATTTTTTCAAATTTATTTGACAACCTATAAATGGCACCTATAGTTATATGTGTTAGAGAAAATGTTATATGCCAATTAAAAACGTTAACTGTCCTATATTTTTAGCGCAAAAAAAATTTCTTATGTAGATTGCTTTTATAGTAGAAGTACCAACCACCTTATATTTCTCAAACGGACGGTTTTCCGTTCTTTATTCTGAGATAATATAGGCTTATTTATCAATTAATTAAATTATATTTTGGAGTTTATATTATGATTAATGACATGCATCCTTCTTTAATTAAAGATAATAATATAGTAGATGACGTAATGCTACGTAGCTGTAAAATCATTGCAATGAAAGTTATGCCAGACAAAGTTATGCAAGTTATGGTGACTGTATTAATGCATGATGGCACATGTGAAGAAATGCTTTTGAAATGGAATCTGCTAGACAATAGAGGCATGGCGATTTATAAAGTCCTGATGGAAGCGCTTTGCGCTAAGAAAGATGTGAAAATAAGCACCGTAGGAAAAGTTGGTCCTCTCGGCTGCGATTACATTAATTGCGTAGAAATCTCTATGTAAAATAATCGCTTGTTGAAATGCTTGAGCCAAATAATAGATTCCTAATAGAAATTCAATCTTACTGAAGCGATCTCATCAATCGCCAAATACAGTACTGTTGTGATAGGAGTTTGGCAAAACATTTCTCTGGTATAATGAAGCTGACTTTTATAACGGCACATTCTACCCTATCTAAGGCAGAGCGTAATATTAACGTTCTGCCTACCATAGTTAAATTTAATAAAAAAACAAACTCATAAAAATAACAGAAAACAAACTTTCAATAAATTAAAATTAATTAACTTAGTTATCTGTTTTACACAAAAATATCAATATATTATTATTAAAATTTAATTTCACTAAAAAAATTTCTTTCAGAAATTATTCTAATAATAGCACATACTATCCATTCAATCTTTAAAAACAGGGTAGGACAACATCTCTTTATTTCACCCCGTAAATACTTAACAACATACGTAATTACATCAATAATATTTACACATTGTAATTGTTAATAAAATATTATACACTTAGGTATTATTAAATCCAAAATAGATTTAAGTAAATTAATTTCAATGATTGCAATCATATATATCCATGCGAAATACTATAGGATAAGAATAATTTCATAATGTTTTATTTAAATATCAACTAGAAAATTAAAATTTAAATCATTCACCACATACTGCCAGTACGCTTCAATTCCTGCCGCCCCTTCCATACCCATACTCTATTAATAAGAATATCCTGCATAAATAATGCCCACCGGAACAGATTGTAATTTCTCCATTTCAACGGTAGTAAATAAATATCAATATTATTTTTTGATTAGAGTGATGCATTTGATTATTATAACCATTTAGAGGAAATATATTATTGGCGACTTTTTAACAGCATCAATAATTATATAATACAGATAAACTTTTAATATAGATTACAATTACAAATTACCTTATATTTCTTCGGCGGACAAATGACTTCTCCGTACATTTTAGTAAAAATTTCTATTTTTCAATTACGTTAAATTAAAAGGTTAACACGATGAACTATACAAATCCTTCTTCTAATGAAGCGGTAACAGAAAATAAACCTGAACAGACTTCTCCAAACCCTAATTACTATTTCGCTGTTGGTACAGTAACTTCAGTTCAGGCTGCACCTGATCAAAACCAATTGCAAGTGACTGTCACTATGCAATTCCCTAACGGCAAATTTAACTATCTGTTATGGTGGAATGCTCAGGACTACAGAGGTTCAGCACTGTATCATCTTCTTCTGAACGCTTGCAGTAATAACAAACGTGTAAATATAACTTCTTCATCAGCGGTTTCTCCTGGTGGTTACAATTATATCTACAACGCAACATTATTGGCTTCTTAATATAAAGTCATAAATTGCTAAATAGCTCCACCTAATTCCTTATTGTTACAATAGAAATTGAGTGTAGTATTTCTCTGGTAGAACTAAGCTGATGTTGAGTAAAGCTAAAAATATTTTCTACCAGTTACTCCCTTCTCCAGGCAGAACCTTAATCACAAGGTTCTGCCTGTTCTAACAACACCGCTTTAAATTCACGATAATTAATAAATAATATCTTATTTCAATAATGCTATTTCGGTGTCATTAATCTATATTCAATGAATTTAAAAACCATTTCAAATAGAAAATAAAAACTTACAAGAGTAATAAAAAAAACAATAATAGACCTAAAATTAACTCTAATAAATTTATTAATCATATATTTAACACACCCGATAACAACATATTAAAACAATTGTATTAAATCTATTTCTGAACATTGATATTTTAATTTTTTACAAATTAATTTCCTATCTAATATTACCTATAAAATAATAAAAACCCAATTAAACCCCATTTTCTTGACAAATATCAATAACGCTTACTACTATTAATCTGTATTCTATTCAGAAATGGCTATTTAACAGGATTCTCTACTAGCTATGAACTCCGATATGAAGGTATCTTAACGCCCAGTTCGGTGCGGTCCGTTTTGCGTATAACAAGGCGCTGCACATTAAAAAACACGTTTATAAGCGTTACGGCGTAAATTTAAACCCGCGTAAAGACCTAAATCCTTTGCTGGCAGCGGCAAAAAAATCCCGTCAATATGCCTGGCTTAAAGAATATGATTCTATTGCCTTACAGCAGGCTGTGATTAACCTGAATACCGCATTTGATAACTTCTTTAATCCGAAGTTGAAAGCGCGTTTCCCGGCATTTAAAAGTAAGCACGTTTACGGCGGGGAGCAGTCACAACTGAGATCGAATTATGGGCTTACTGGCAAGATAAACCTGATGGTGTCTTGTTATTCAAAGGCCGGTATAACGGATCTGCTATAAAAAATAGCAAATGTTGCTCTCTAGATGGAAAAAAATAAGTGTAAAACGTGCGCGGCAAAATACCGCGCCCTAAATCAGAAAGAATATAAATCCACCCAACCTGCCACATAAACCTTATATTGACGTCAAATCAACCAAAAATCGCCTTAAACCAACCACTAACTTTCATCACAATCAAATCCCAAATACGGCTAAAAAAGTTACCTTCCTCTACCGCCTCTTTAACCACCAAAGGACGTTGTTCAATGACCTTATCCCCTAATTGGAAGTTAATCACACCAACAACCTGATTTTTCGTCAAAGGCGCTGTTAATGGAGTCTGATTTAATGTGTAACTGGCTTTCAGATTTTTTAACTGCCCACGAGGAATAGTGATCGCCGCATCTTTTTCTACGCCGAGAGCAACATCTGAACGCTTGCCATACCAAACCTTTTCTGAAACAAACGGCTCGCTAACTTTAATAGGTGTTACCGTTTCATAAAAACGGAATCCCCATGCAAGTAATTTTTCACTTTCAGCAAAACGAACCCGATCACTTGGTGCGCCTAACACCACAGAAATCAGCCGCATAGATCCCTCTGTCGCTGAAGCAACCAGATTATAACCGGCACCGCTGGTATATCCTGTTTTCACACCATCGACATTCATATTTTTATTCCACAACAATCGGTTACGGTTAAGCTGTTGGATTTTATTGAAGGTAAATGTTTTCTCTTTATGCAGAGCATACTCATCAGGAACATCACGGATCATCGCCTGACTCAATACCGCCATATCACGAGCAGTACTGAATTGGCCTTCAGCATCCAATCCATGAACCGTACGAAAATGGGTGTTAGTCAACCCAAGCGCTTTTGCATAATTGTTCATCAGACTAACAAATACATCCTGACTGCCCGCCACATAATCAGCCAAAGCGATGCTGGCATCATTACCAGATTGAATAACAACACCACGATTCAGATCGATCACTTTTACCCTGTCACCGGGTTTAAGAAACATAAGCGAAGAACCTTTCAGTATGGGATTTCCCGTTGCCCAAGCATCTTTTCCCACAGTAACGACATCTTCCGACGTAATTTTTCCTGCTTTTATCGCCTGACCGACAACATAACTGGTCATAATTTTTGTCAGACTGGCTGGATCAAGCCGCTCATCGGGATTACCCTCAGCCAGAATTTTACCGCTGTCATAATCCATTAACACATAAGCTCTAGCGTCCACGGGTGGAACAACAGGTTCATCCGATGCATAAACACGGGCACTTACCATTGATGCCACTATCAGCACCGCAATCACACATTTCATCGTCATCGCCAGACTTTTCTTCATCATCGTTCCCCTTTACTTAATAAGAAAAAATGTCAAATTCTTATTAATATAAAATGTTGTACGACAAGAAACCAACGTAAACAGTGTAAAGATTGTGCCGATCATGGGTTTTCATTTAACCTGATAGAGGTTATTGGTAACAAATAGACGATTTTCTTATCATCCCGATTCAAGGAGAAGCTCATGCTAACCATTTGGGGCCGTAAAAACTCTTCCAATGTAAAAAAAGTGCTCTGGTGTCTGAAAGAACTCGGTGTACCGTATAATCAAGTAGATATTGGCGGTAAATTTGGCAAACTGGATGACCCGCAATATTTGAAAATGAATCCGAATGGAAAAATCCCTTGTTTACAGGAGGGCGATTTTATTTTGTGGGAATCCAACTCAATTGTTCGTTATCTTGCCGCAAAATTTGGTAAAGATATACTTTATCCACAAGATCTACAGGAAAAAGCGAATGCGGATAAATGGATGGATTGGGTTGGTTCACATCTGTTTCCTTATATCAGACAACTCATGATAGGTTTTATTCGCACACCGGAAGCAGAGCGGGATCAAAAGCAAATAGAACAGACCCTGGCTGAAATCGAGAAACTTATGAAAATGGTTGAGAATACTCTGGCAGAACAGAAATATCTTTCTGGCGATAAATTTGGCATGGCGGATATTGCATTAGGGCCTATGATTTATCCTTGGCTTAATATTCCAATCAAACGTCCATCTCTGCCAAATATTGAACGCTGGTATCAGTTAATGGCAGAAAGACCAGCGTTCAAAGAAATTGTCATGATTGAGTTAAGTTGAGAAAAATCAGCTCATTGGCATCCATCTGGGATCGGGATATTGATACTTAAATCCTAATTCCTGACAAATACGGCTGCCATCAACAATTCTACTTCCCACCTGAGTTTCCTCTCTGGAAAACTCAGGTGGAACTAAATCAAGCTGATTACTGGCCTTAGGGTAAAATTCAACTTTGGTTGGGTGAACAGGCGCACATAAATTATAAATATGCCCACCGTCAGTCCTCTGAATTAATAAATTAATGGCTGAAATAACATCATCCTGATGAACTAAATTGACCGGCTGATTACCCCCTTTAACTCCCTTTTTCCCCGCCAGAAAACGCCCGGCATGACGACCACTGCCTACCAAACCGGCTAAACGCAAAATATCAACAGAAATATTTGGCAGTTTGTGCAACCAATTCTCTAATTCAACCAATGCCTGAGCGGAAAGTGTTTCAGGGCAAAAAGGCGCATCTTCATTGAGATTGCCAGCCACAAAACCATAAACAGAAGTAGAACTGGTGAAAATAATCCTTGGCACAGAGTATGAGAGAGCCGTATCGACAATTAACTGAACTGCCCTAACATAGTTATAACTGCCACCCGCAGTGTGGCTTGCCGGTAAAGTAATAATCATCACATCAGCTACCATCAGTTGCTCTAAATCATCAAGCGCGCAATTGATCTGAGGTTCCAGTTGTAACAAATAACATTCGATACCAGACATACGTGCTGCCTCTACACCATCCGGCGTCGTTTTACTGCCAACAACCTGCATACCACTACGACTCAATGCTTTGGCTAGTGGCATCCCCAACCAACCCAGACCGATAATGGAAACTTTTTTCATCACCACTCCTGCTATGCCTGATATTACTTTGATTATGCAAACAATCCGAACATTAAGCCACTGTTATTATTGATCCTATATTTCTCCCATAGGAGGGAATATTTCAAGTAAAAACAAAACATTATTATGAGATAAATTTATTGTTAAAAAAATAGATTGCTTTTAAGCCGTCAAATCGTATAGGTTGAATAGCAAGCAAAAAATTTAACCTCTGTTGGTCAGTGAATAAAAGTAACCGGCAGTAAACAGTCCGCAATCATAAACAAAGAGAAACCATTATGATCCGCATTCAATTTAGCCATTACCATCATCATCATCATCCTGATTAGTCTTTCAGGCAATTGTGTGCTGGAAGACGTTTAGCGGGTCTTCCGGTGGCATGAATGCGATAAAAACCCTCGGAAGGATCCTTCCGAGGGTTTTTTTATGTTTCCGATTTTAAGTGGGGATGAAAATGTTAGATAAATCACATTTACGTATCGCAATGCAGAAATCAGGCCGATTAAGCGAAGATTCACGAGAATTACTGGCTCGCTGTGGCATTAAAATCAATCTGCAACAACAGCGCCTAATTGCATTCGCAGAAAATATGCCCATTGATATCTTGCGGGTACGCGATGACGATATTCCAGGGTTGGTTATGGATGGCGTTGTCGATCTGGGTATTATCGGTGAAAATGTGCTGGAAGAAGCGCTATTAAGCCGTCGCTCTCAGGGAGAAGATCCTCGTTATTTCACCTTACGCCGCCTTGATTTCGGTACTTGTCGCCTTTCACTGGCCGCGCCTCTAGACTACAACTATACTGGCGTCGAATGTTTACAAAATGCCCGTATCGCAACCTCTTACCCTCACCTACTAAAACGTTATCTCGATCAGAAAAAAATCCACTTTAAATCCTGTCTGCTAAATGGCTCAGTTGAAGTTGCTCCCCGCGCCGGGTTAGCCGATGCCATCTGTGATCTGGTTTCAACTGGCGCAACACTGGAAGCGAATGGTCTGCGGGAAGTAGAAATTATCTACCGTTCCAAGGCCTGTCTTATTCAACGTGATGGAGAAATGCCCGCCGATAAACAGCAATTGATTGAGAAACTGTTGACCCGCATTCAAGGGGTAATTCAGGCCCGTGAATCCAAATACATCATGTTGCACGCACCAAGTGCAAAACTTGAAGAAGTGATTGCTCTGCTACCAGGGGCGGAACGTCCAACGATTTTACCGCTGGCGGGGGATCAGAACCGCGTTGCCATGCATATGGTAAGCAGTGAAACACTGTTTTGGGAAACGATGGAGAAGCTTAAATCCCTTGGCGCCAGCTCCATTTTAGTCTTGCCGATTGAAAAAATGATGGAGTAAACGAAAATGACTGACCGTTTCGATACCCTGATCCATTGGCAGGAATGCCATGATGACCAGCAAAACGCTTTACTAACACGCCCTGCTATTTCAGCTTCCGTAGAAATCTCCCATACAGTGGAACACATTCTGCATGCGGTAAAAGAATATGGCGATCACACTCTGCGTGAATTCAGCCGCCGTTTCGACAAAACGGTTATTAAAAATATCCGTATTTCGCCGGAAAAGATCGCTGCCGCGGAAAACAGCCTGAATGACGACATTAAACAGGCAATGAAACAGGCAATGAATAATATTCGCGTTTTCCACGAAGCTCAGAAGCCTATAAAGATCGAAGTAGAAACCCAACCTGGGGTCTATTGTCAACAAGTAACACGGCCTATCGATTCTGTCGGGCTCTATATCCCCGGAGGTTCTGCACCATTACTTTCTACCGTTTTGATGCTCGGAATACCTGCTCAAATAGCGGGTTGCCATAAAGTTGTACTTTGTTCCCCGCCACCGATTGCCAATGAAATTCTCTATGCAGCCACACTGTGTGGAATTACGGAAATATTCCAGATTGGTGGTGCTCAAGCCATTGCCGCTATGGCATTTGGAACAGAATCCGTACCCAAAGTAGATAAAATCTTTGGTCCAGGTAACGCTTATGTCACTGAGGCCAAAAGACAAGTTAGTCAGCGCGTAGATGGTGCCGCCATCGATATGCCTGCCGGCCCATCGGAACTGCTTATTATCGCCGATGCGGGAGCAAACCCCATCTTTGTGGCTGCCGATTTACTCTCACAAGCAGAACATGGTCCTGACTCACAAGTGATATTGGTTACACCTGATGAAGCGTTAGCCAGAAAAGTGATAGCGGAAATCGAAAAACAGCTTACCCTGCTTTCCCGCAATCAAATTGCCACCAAGGCATTAGCGCACAGCCGAATTATTGTGACAACAAGCCTGCAACAGTGTGTGAAAATCAGCAACCGCTATGGCCCAGAGCACCTGATTATTCAAACTCGTCAACCAGAACAACTGGTTGAAAAAATCACTAGCGCCGGTTCCATTTTTCTCGGTGACTGGTCGCCGGAATCTGCGGGAGATTACGCATCAGGAACCAATCACGTATTACCAACTTATGGCTACACCTCAACCTATTCCAGCCTTGGTCTGGCAGATTTCTTAAAGCGTATGACAATTCAACAACTGACGCCGCAAGGGCTGCTGAACCTATCTCAGACCATTGAAACACTGGCGCAAGCAGAACAACTGACCGCTCATAAAAACGCTGTCACTTTACGTGTGGCGGCGCTGAATATTGCCGGTCAAGGAGTGAATATGAATAACATTTTTGACGCCAACCGGTTGGCACGAGAAAATATCCGCAAATTAACCCCTTATATGTCTGCTCGTCGCCTTGGCGGCAAAGGTGATGTTTGGTTAAACGCCAATGAATACCCACTAGCACCTGATTTCCAATGCACTCAGCAAACATTGAACCGCTATCCTGACTGCCAGCCCGCCTCGGTTATCCGCCGTTATGCCGCCTATGCCGGTTTACAACCCGAGCAAGTATTAGCCTGTCGTGGTGCTGATGAATCCATTGAACTTCTAATCCGCGTATTTTGTGAACCCGGACAAGATGTGGTTCTGTTTTGCCCTCCGACTTATGGTATGTACAGTGTCAGCGCTGAAGCTTTTGGTGTCGAACAAAAGAAAATTGCTGCACTAGAAAATTGGCAACTGGATATCGAAGCGATCGAAAATAACCTTGACCGGGTAAAATTGATCTATATCTGTAGCCCTAATAACCCAACAGGAAACTCAATTAATCCTGATTCATTGCGTAAAATTCTGGAACTGACCGCCAATCGCGCAATTGTCACTATCGATGAAGCCTATATTGAATTTTGCCCGGAAAATAGTATCGCAGGCTGGCTAAAAAACTATCCAAATTTAGTCATTTTGCGAACCCTCTCGAAAGCTTTTGCTTTAGCCGGTCTGCGCTGTGGATTTACTCTCGCATCTGTGGATATCATCACTCTGTTGTTAAAAGTGATTGCACCTTACCCGCTTTCCACTCCTGTTGCAGATATTGCAGCACAGGCACTGACAGCAGAAGGCATCGCAATTATGCAAAAACGTGTCGTTGAGATCAGGGAAAACCGCAATGACTTACAACAGGCGCTGAATAAATTAGCCATCGTTGAAAAAGTATTCCCCAGTGAAACCAACTATATATTGGTGAAATTCTATGACGCAGAAACTGTTTTCAGAACATTATGGCATCAGGGCATCATCCTGCGCGACCAGCGCAAACAGCCCGGTTTAGAGGGTTGCCTGCGGATCACCATCGGCAGCCGTAAAGAGTGTGAGCGAGTGGTTGAAGCCATCAGCGCCCTTTCCACTGTAAATGAACAACCAAAGGAGACAGCAAACTGATGAACCAGAAACTCCTTTTTATTGATCGGGATGGTACACTGATCACTGAACCGCCAACAGATTTTCAAGTTGATCGTCTGGATAAACTGGTACTGGAAACCGAGGTTATTCCTGCTCTGCTTGCCCTGCAAAAATCGGGGTTCAAACTGATTATGATCACCAATCAGGATGGTCTTGGCACAGATAGTTTTCCATTAGAACAATTTGAACCGCCACATAACCTGATGATGCAGATTTTCAATTCTCAAGGTATCCATTTTGATGAAGTTTTAATCTGCCCTCACAAACCAGAAGAGAACTGTCATTGCCGTAAGCCAAAAATAAAACTAGTGGAAAAATATCTGGCAGAAAGCATGATGGATACCGCTAACAGCTATGTGATTGGTGACCGGGAAACCGATCTGCAACTGGCAAAAAATATGGGCATTCAGGGGTTACGTTATCATCCGAAAAACCTTAGCTGGTCCGCCATCAGCGAACGACTAACCCGTCAAGACCGTCACGCTCATGTTCAACGTGTCACTAAAGAGACATCCATCAACATTGACGTTTGGCTTGATCATGAAGGTGGCAGCGATATCAATACCGGTGTCGGGTTCTTTGACCATATGTTGGATCAAATTGCTACTCACGGTGGTTTCCGCATGCATGTTCAGGTTAAAGGCGATCTCTGTATTGATGATCACCACACCGTTGAGGATACCGGTCTGGCATTAGGGGAAGCATTGAAACTGGCTTTAGGAGATAAACGGGGTATCTGCCGTTTTGGTTTTGTGTTGCCAATGGATGAATGCCTTGCCCGCTGTGCTCTCGATATCTCCGGTCGCCCTCATCTGGAATATAAAGCTGAATTCAAACACCAGCGGGTAGGTGATCTGAGTACTGAAATGATTGAGCACTTCTTTCGTTCACTCTCTTATGCAATGGCCTGTACACTGCATCTGAAAACGAAAGGCAGCAACGATCATCACAGAGCAGAGAGCCTGTTTAAAGCTTTTGGCCGAACACTACGTCAGGCGATTCGGGTAGAAGGCGATACATTGCCTAGTTCCAAAGGAGTTCTGTGATGAAAGTCGTCATTCTCGATACTGGCTGCGCTAACTTGTCATCGGTAGCTTATGCTATCCGAAAATTAGGTTATCAACCTGAAATCAGTCAGGAAGTAGCAACGATCCTGGCAGCAGATAAATTACTTTTGCCTGGCGTCGGCACTGCCAGTGCTGCAATGGATCAATTGAAACAACGGGAACTTATATCGTTAATTAAAGTACTCAGCCAACCTGTGTTAGGTATTTGCCTTGGCATGCAGCTATTCGCTGCCACCAGCGAAGAAAGCGATAATGTTACAGGTGATAATATCTCCCTACTCGAAGTTATTGCTTCCCCCGTCCAAAAAATGGCTAATCACGGGCTTCCATTGCCACACATGGGCTGGAATCAAGTTCTGCCAAAAGCCGGACACCCGCTATTCCGTGGTATTGAAGACAATGCCTATTTTTATTTTGTCCATAGCTACGCGATCCCACTGAATGCCTACACCATTGCGCAAACTGAATATGGCAATACTTTCAGCAGCGCAATCGCCAAAGATAACTTCTTTGGCGTGCAGTTTCACCCTGAACGTTCCGGTGCTGCCGGAGCCAGACTATTAAAGAATTTTCTGGAGATGTAAGCACAATGATCATACCCGCATTAGATTTGATTGATGGCAAAGTAGTACGGTTACATCAGGGGGATTATGCTCGGCAACGGGATTATCAACACGATCCTCTGTCCCACTTCCAACAATATGAACAACAGGGAGCAAAACGGCTTCATCTGGTCGATCTAACCGGCGCTAAAGATCCATCCGCCCGCCAGATCCCTCTACTGCGCAAATTACTTGCCGCGGTTTCTATACCTGTTCAGGTTGGCGGCGGCATCCGTACAGAAGAAGATGTGAAAACATTGCTTGATGCAGGCGCCAACCGAATAGTGCTCGGCTCTATCGCCATAAAGCAACCGGCACTAGTTACCCAATGGTTTAAACGTTATGGCGCGGAAAATATTGTGCTGGCGCTGGATGTCCGTATCAATGATACCGGCATAAAACAGGTTGCCATTAATGGCTGGCAGGAGAATTCCTCTGTCACTCTGGAACAGGTTATTGAGCAATATCTGCCTTGCGGGTTGAAATATGTACTGTGTACAGATATCTCCCGCGACGGCACTCTCATCGGCTCAAATGTCGAATTATATCGGGCAATTTGCCAATGTTATCCACTAATCGCGTTTCAGGCTTCGGGGGGCATCGGCACGTTAAATGATATCGCTTCTCTGCCTGCCAGCGGTGTAGCCGGGGTTATTATTGGTCGCGCATTACTTGATGAGAAATTTACCCTGACGGAGGCAATTCAATGCTGGCAAAACGCATAATCCCTTGCCTTGATGTTCGTGACGGGCAAGTAGTTAAAGGCATTCAATTTCGTCATCACGAAATTATCGGCGATATTGTGCCACTCGCTCAACGTTATGCAACAGAAGGCGCAGATGAACTGGTTTTCTACGATATCACTGCTTCATCTGATGGACGGGTAGTCGATAAAAGTTGGGTTGCCAAAGTTGCGGAAGTGATCGATATTCCTTTTTGCGTTGCCGGTGGCATTAAAACCGTCGAAGATGCAGGGCAAATTCTCTCATTTGGGGCAGATAAAATCTCTATCAACTCCCCTGCACTGGCCGATCCAACCTTAATTACCCGTCTGGCCGACCGTTATGGCGTTCAATGCATTGTCGTAGGGATTGACACTTGGTTTGATGAAGGCACTGGTCGCTATCAAGTTTATCAGTTTACCGGTGACGAAAAACGCACAACAGCCACCCAATGGCAAACCCTCAATTGGGTAAAAGAAGCGCAACGACGTGGCGCAGGTGAAATCGTACTCAATATGATGAATCAGGATGGTGTCCGCAATGGCTACGATCTGACTCAACTAAAACAGGTACGGGACGTTTGTCACGTTCCTCTCATTGCCTCTGGCGGCGCAGGCGCACCAGAACACTTTCTTGATGCCTTTAAACAGGCAAATGTCGATGGTGCATTAGCAGCATCTGTATTCCATAAACAGATTATTAATATTGGTGAATTAAAACAGTACCTTTCACAACACGGCGTGGAGATAAGAACTTGCTGACCGCACAACAAATCGAAAAACTGGATTGGGAAAAAGTCGCTTATATGATGCCGGTTATTGTGCAACATGCTATATCCGGCGATGTCCTAATGATGGGCTATATGAATAAAGAAGCACTGAATGTCACTATCAGTTCAGGTAAAATCACCTTGTTTTCCCGCAGTAAACAACGTCTATGGACTAAAGGTGAAAACTCCGGCCATTTTCTTAATTTGGTCAATATCTATCCTGATTGTGACAATGATGCCCTGTTAGCACTCGCAGATCCAATTGGTCCTACCTGCCACTTTGGTACATACAGTTGCTTTGCTCCGGCACAAACTGAATGGGGATTTCTCTATCAGCTTGAAAAATTACTGGCAAGTCGCAAAACAGCCGACCCTGACCACTCATATACAGCGAAGTTATATGCCAGCGGTACTAAACGAATCGCTCAGAAAGTAGGTGAAGAAGGGTTGGAAACTGCTTTGGCAGCGGCAGTTAATAATAAAGAGGAACTAACGAATGAAGCAGCAGATCTGATGTATCACCTAATGGTTCTACTACAGGATCAAGAGCTGGATCTTAGCTGTGTTATTCGTCGATTACGACAAAGATGAGTCAGGGGTCTGGTTGATTTCAGATCCTGAGCGATCTCTGACTTCGACAGACAGAGCATTTTTACGTTTTCATTTTTTCGACAAGAATCTCATTAGGCGTTTTACCTTTCAAGTCACCGTGTGGTCTGTAATAGTTGTAAAACGCCCCCCATTCAGCCAATTTGGCTGCTAAATCTACGTCCTCTTTAAATATGCATAATTGGTAAAACTCTTGTTTATCGGTGAGATGGGAATGTTCAACTTTCCCATTCAGATTGAGACTAACTGGTCTGAGATACACATGTTCAAGCCCGGCCCTAAGTCTTCACAATGCCAATGGAGTTTAGACTGAAACTCATGATCATTACCCGTACGGATCATTTTGATTCTGAAAGGAAATTTTTAGACGACATAATTAATAAAATCAATGGCACATGCTTAGTTATGTTTTTTATAGACTTTTAGTACCCCAATACGCATTACATCATCAATGGTTGTGCATTGGAATCTGCGTACCTTATTTCCATTCTTATCTTTGAAATTGAGGCTCTGTGAGGGCCTATTCAGGCCGTAACGATATAGAACACTGTAGATTCCTGATAGGGAGACTTTCAAGCCATGATATCGAGCTAAGCAACAAACTATTTTGTCAAAAAAAATGTACAGCATAAAATTTCACCTTATATAATATGTAAAACAAGAAAAACAGGGTTTCCGGGCACGGTTTGCCATTAATTGACCCTTTTTCTAACTTCCTGTTCTATTTTCCTGTTCATATTAACCTCAACTAACACATATCAAATATACATAAAACTGTCAGTCTAAGTCTAAAAAGTCATAAGGGTATTTCTTCAAATCCACTCCATCCATTGGAATAAGGATATTCATTGAATTATTCAATCTTTAAGCTTCCTATAATCAGAGTATTTAGTACCTCATAGATTCCACAATAGAACTTATAGCCACGGTAGGAATTTTAGAACTATTGTTTAGTGTCCATATTGTTTTCGATTACTGTACTTATAATTAAAACTTAACCTTGAGTGCCCTTACAATTGCGTCATTATCATCTTGATTACGTGACTGCTCCCCGCCGTAAAGAGGGTGTCGCAAAAGGTCGGCATTGAAAATAACCCCACAGAAATTTATTGCCTGTTATTGGGACTGGCAACCCATGACAGGCTAAAAATAGCCCATAATATCAGGGCAACTGCCCTTGATAAGT